>JAGOPI010000029.1 GCA_017992075.1 Candidatus Babeliales bacterium | reverse complement strand
GATGAACTACTCTTTGTCGTAAATCTAAGCCATAAATTGTTGCCATCTAAAGTCCTTTTTAATTGTTTTCAGATGGAACATAGCTTATCAAAAAAACAATTTTAGAGCCAACTAAGATTTGCTATAGTCGATTGATATTGTGATTAAAAAGTGAATGGTGCGCCCGATAGGAGTCGAACCTATGACCTTCAGATTCGTAGTCTGACGCTCTATCCAGCTGAGCTACGGGCGCGTAAATTTCAAATAATTTGATTCCTGATAAACGCTAGAATGATAAAAAAATTTTCAAAGTTTTTTCAATTAAACCCGTTTTCGCTAAAGCTTCTTCAGGCCGTTTACAATGTATAACTTCAAAATATTTAGTTTATTTAACTATTGTTACTGGCAAAGCCAGATGTAGTTACGTAAATAACGTAGACTGGCGGAGAGGAAGGGATTCGAACCCTTGTGCCCTATTTCTAGAGCTCTCACTTAGCAGGCGAGCACTTTTAACCACTCAGTCACCTCTCCAAAAGATGTATCTTGTCAAAGAGTTATTACTCTTACTTAGAATAACGTTTTTTCATTCTTTTACAAGGTGAAGTTCTTTTTTTTAATTGATTTATGCTACGCTGCTGTACAGATTGCATAATGATAAATGAAGGAATTTTGTGTCGTTGATTATTGAACTTAAAGTTGTGCCTCAGTCTGGTAAATTAATGTTGATTCTGGACAAGTCAGGAATGTTAAAAGCTTTTTTAAAAGCGGCACCTGAAGATGGAAAAGCAAACAAAGAATTAATAGAATTGATTGCAAATTTTGTAAATGTTACAAAAAAATCAGTTGAAATTATTAAAGGATTAACGAGTCGTAAAAAAAAGCTAGCTATTGATACCAGCATGAGCTATCAACAGTTTTTGTTAAAATTGACTGGTGGCGTTCAAAAAAAAATCTTTTAAATAAAAACTTCGTTGGTTTTTATTGACGCTATGCGTATTTTGCATTAAACTTTTTATATCTGTTTGAATTGAAATTTTTTTAGTGTGCCAAGGTGGCGGAACTGGTAGACGCACGGGACTCAAAATCCCGCGATGGCGACATTGTGTCGGTTCGATTCCGACCCTTGGTACCATTCATTTGGTACAAAAGATTAAACGTTAAAAAGGTCGTGCTGTAATGAATCAAGATTGTATCTTTTGTAAAATCATTGTAAATCAAATTCCAAGTAACCGTATTCAAGAAACTGATGATCTCATAGTCATTGCAGACATTGCACCAAAAGCACCAATTCATTATTTAATTATTCCTAAAAAACATATTAAAAATATTCAATCAACAACTGATGATGATCGGCAAATGTTTGGCAGTATTTTGCTTATGGCAAAAACATTATCACAAAATTTATCAGGCAATCAAGAATTTAAACTTATTGCAAATAATGGTGCATCGGTTGGGCAGAGCATTTTTCATATACATGTTCATTTTTTAGCAGGCAAGCAATTAAATTTTGATGTTTAAACGCTTTATTTTGGGCTTTGATTTTTAGTTGCCCATGTTAGCACGAGTGTTAAAAATTCATTTAAATTTTCATTTGAATTTTTTGCATAATGTTGTTTTAAACTTTCAAGGTCAGATATTTCAAAAGCTGAAGCGCATTTTTGAATTAAAACTTTTTGATCAGCAGCATAATTTTGAGCTACAGTTTGCATATGTAAAGCTCCATGTGCCAAAACTATAGCTGCAGTTATTCCTGTTATTTGTTTATCGTTTTTTAAACCAACATATGTACAGACAACTGAATATATTGATAATCCAATCATTACAAGATATCCTGTATTTTTTTGAGATTGGCAAAAATGATATTGTTGTTGGTAGTGATTAAAAGGTTCATTTAACAGGTCTTCCCAACTTCTGTCTGTTTCTAAATCTTGTTTTAAGCTTTCGATATCTTCTTTTGTTGCAAGTCTAGAGTGTGATTCTGATGATACTGATAATTGTTTAAACTCATTGGAGCAAAATAAATTGATTGTTGTTGCAATTATCATGAATGTTAAAAATTTTTTTGAAATCATAAAATTCCTTTTTTAAATCTTTGTTAAAAAATTTATAATTTTTTGTGTATATATGCTTGGTTCTTGAGTGTGAAAATTTGCATGAGCATCATGCGTAATCCACCAAAAATTTTGACATTGTAAATGATTTACTAAATTTTGTATGGGAGTGATTGGAACGTAAGGATCATTAATACAATGCACAAATAATATTGGGCATGAAATTTTATTTATAATTTCTAAAATTCCACGTACGTTTTTATGATGATGTTTTAATGTTAATCGATACCATTGCAACGTAAAATAACACAGTGGTTGAGCAAGCCATGAAAATAAATTGTTTTTTAAGCGTTTCTGAATTTCTGCGCAAATTGTTGGTTCAACAATATCAGTCATTTGTAACCAACCGCTATCAAAAATAATTTTTTGAATATTGTTGCATATTGCACAGTTATGTTGACGTAAAAAATCATATGCTTTCATAGTGTGAAATGCGCCTGAGCAAATTCCATGAATAATAATATTTTGATTTAAATTGTGCTGTTGATTGTGTCTGTTTAAAAAATTTATTGCAGCAACAATATCTTGAAATTCATTTGCTCCATAATTTTTTAAATTTTGATATGAAAATAGTGAACCTTCACTTTCTTGATGACCGCGAGCATCGAACAATAAAAAATTGTATGGTTGATTTGCAAATAGGGTATAAAACGATGCCATGCCTTCTTTGGTTCCTGGATAAAATCCAGCACAGTATAAAATTGTGCCTTCAATTTTTTTTGTTGCACTTTGATCTTTAAAAAGTCCACACAACTTTAAATTGTCACTTGTTGTAAAAAAAACTTTTTGAAATCCCTCTTGTAGTAAACATTGTTGAACTTCTGCTGGATTATTTAAAAACGTTGTATCTAAAAAATTTGGTTGTGATGAAAAAATTATTTGTGTATAAAGCAATGATATTAAAAATTTAAAATTCATAAAAGTCCTCGTTGGTATTCATTTATATTAAATGATTTTTATGAAAAATCAGAAGAGTTTTTTGAAATTAATTTGTTCCGTATGATTTTTTATACTACGTTATTCCCATTCTTGTTATCTCCGGCTTTGAATGGGGATCAAAAAAAGGAAATAAGTTATGTTGATGTTGGTAATGTCGATATTTTTTTCAGTCATGTCTGCAGGAATGATGAGCTATTTGGCGATGAGTATACAGCTTGGACCATGGGTGGCACCAGTTTTTGTGGTTGTGTGTATGGTGTTTGTAATTCCATTTATAAAAAGTAAATGGTTTTATGAACATGCTGTTGTAGCAATTGCTTCCGGATCGGTTGGAGGAATGATTGGAATTTGTTTGGGCTTGAGTTTTCCTTCCTTTTATTTTTTGCATAAAAATTTGTTTGAATCATGGTTGGCCGAACCGATAAAATTATGTGCGGTAATTTTTTGTTTTGTTATGAGTGCATCTTTGTATGCATTGTTTTTGGGATATTTTTTACGTCATTATTTTTTGCATCAGCCTCGAGCAAAATTTCCCATGAGTCAGTTGGTTTATGATGTTATTTTTGTTGATAAACAGGAGAAATCTCATCATCGTATGGTTGCAGGAGTTGGTGTTGCAACTTTTTGGAATATGGTGATGCTTTTTGGTCGATCATCGCTTGCAGTGTATGCACCGCAATTGCATATGTTACCTTTATTATTGTCAGTTGGATTTGTCGCAGGAATGGTGATAGCGCTTCCAGTGTTTGTTGGGTTTTGCATTCGATTGATCGTGCTTGATGGTGTTCGTACTTTTACAAGATCTATTTTGTCCGCTAACTCTTTTTTAATTACTTTTGGTACAGGAATGCTTCTTGTGGCGCTTGTTCGTATGATAATTTTAGCATGGCAAAATCGAAAATCAGAAGAAGTTCGTGAGCGCAATTTGTACTGGCGTAAAAAAATTAAAGATTATGATGTTGTTAAATGGTATGCATTAATTATTGTATTTATTTTTGCATTGATTCATTTTTTTGGTGGATCTTTGCTTGTTAGTTTGTACACGTTGATTGCAATTGCATGGCTTTCAAAATATATGGTACAAATTATTTCGCGTGTAGGAATTATTGAAATTGACAGTTATGCATGGTTTGTAATTTTGCCACTTGTTTATATGATAGCTCCAACGTCAGATGTGGTCATTGCAATTGCTGTGTTTGCAACGTTGTGCTTGGGCTTAATTATTGATTTTATGTTTTCATATAAATTGGCAGATTTGGCAAATGTATCGTATCACAAAATTGTGCGTTATCAGTTGATAGCATCTTTTTGTGCCTCTATTTCTGCAGGATTATTTTTTATTTGGTTTTGTAAAACTTGGGGACTTGCATCATTTGCGTTTATTGCGCCAAAAGCGCATGAATTAGATTCAGTTATTAATTTTGGTTATTTTGATTTTAAAGTTTTGATTGCAGGAATTTTGTGTGGTAGTGCAGTATTGATGATAACCGCAGAATTGCTGACGGTAATTGGCGCAGTTTTGATGACGCCGTTTATGTCATTAACGTTAGTGGTTGCGGGCGTTGGTGCGCACTTAGTTAAAAAAAGGGAGAGATGGTACCCTGTTTGGTTTGGGGTTTATGCAGGCCACATGTTGTGGTTGATTGTTCAAGCGTTTTTATACCATAAATAAAAATTAAAAAATTTTTTCAGTGATAAAAAAGTTCATAATATTTTAAGCAATTTCTGCAATGATTAAATAAGTTGAAGCAACACCACCAAACTTTCTGCTTCCAGAACCAGAATTAATTTGAAAATTTCCACCACCGATACGAATTTTATAGGTACGTGCAGAAGTAGATGCTGAAGATACTATAAAAGATAATACTCCGCTAAAACTATTTCCAGAACTTCGATAACAAATATATTGTGCTGCGAGTGCGTCAGACGTAGAATCTACAAACAGTGCAGCAAAAGCAGGTGTAGTAGTTGTCGGAGTTCCAGATGTTGAAAAGAAAATAAGCAAATTTGACGAAGAACTTTCTGGAGTAATGGATAAAGTGAGTATTTCAGTTCCTTCAGTATTTTGAGGAATGGTATCATCATCAGGAATTGAAGTGCCTGTGGTGCTAATTCTTGCAGAAGTTGAAGTTGATACGAGTTGTAAAAGTCCCGTAGATGACCAATTAACAGTTCCTGATGTATTTTTAAGTACTTGCTCTGCAGAACCGATACCTAAGCTTGAAAGTACTGATCCATTACTTTGAATCACTCCAGCACTCAAAGTTGTTGCTCCTGTTCCACCACCAGAAATTGCTATTGTGCCGAACGCTGGTAAACTTGCAGACCCTCCAGATACAAGTGCTTGCCCTGAAGTGCCAACAGAGCTTAAAAATTGCATAGTTGAAGTCGGTGTTGTTCCTGCGCAAAGCACCGCGTAGGCAGTTATTGATGGAAGGCCTGTGCCGCCATCTGTTACAGCCGTTGGTGAATTAATGAGGATTGAAAAATGACAGATAAGATATAAACAAAATATATTTTTCATGATTTCTATCTAAAATTATATGTATTCAATAACAATTAAATATGTTGCAGCAGTTCCACCAAATTTTCTGGATGAAGAACCAGAATTAATTTGAAAATCTCCGCCACCAACACGAATTTTATAGGTGCGAGCAGTTGTTGATCCGGATGCTGTTACAAATTGCAACACTCCAGAATAACTTGCACCAGAACCTCGTTGATTAATGTATGTGGCGGATAAAGCACTTGCTGTTGAATCTACAAATAGTGCTGATATTCCAGCACTTGAGGCTGTCGGAGTTCCGCCTGTTGCAAAAATAATGAGTAAAGTTGATGAAGCACTTTTTGGTGTAACGGATAAAGTGAGTATTTCAGTTCCTTCGGTGTTTTGTGGAATGGTATCATCATCAGGAATTGAAGTGCCTGTGGTGCTAATTCTTGCAGAAGTTGAAGTTGAAGTAATTTGAAGTACTCCTGTAAGTGACCAACCAACAGTTCCTGCAGTATTTTTGAGTACTTGGTTTGCAGATCCAATACCTAAACTTGAAAGCACTGAAGCATTGCTTTGAATTACACCTGCACTTAGTGTTGTGGCACCAGTTCCACCACCTGCAAATGTTAAAGCTTGAAATGAAGGTAAAGCAGAGGCACCGTTTGATACTAATGGATTTCCTGAAGAACCAAGAGATGCAACCGATTGTAAGGGATTTACGGTTGTTGTTCCTCCGCAAATGACGGCATATGCAGTCATTGAAGAATTAGAAGTTCCTCCATCAGAAACTGCGGTTGGCGATCCTAAAATGATTTGAATCTGACATGTTAAAAAAAATAATTTTAAATATTTCATGATCCACTTTTTTATAGTGTAAAAATTTTAATTCATAATTATTTTATGCAAACTCTATGATAATCAACATGGTTGATGCAACGCCACCTAAAACTCTTCCTGAAGCTTTTCCATTTACTTTAAAATCTGCGCCACCGACTCGAATTCGATACGTTCGAGAAGTGGTTGATCCAGAAGTAACAATATATTCTAATGTTCCAGAAAAAGCTTCAGCGCTTGCAGATTGTGATAGATATTGAGCAGATAAAGCATTTGATGTTGAATCTACAAACAATGCTGCAGTGGCAGCACCTGAAGCTGCAGGTGTTCCTCCTGTTGTAAATAAAATAAGTAAAGTTGATGAAGAGCTTTTTGGTGTGACCGATAATGAAAGTATTTCAGTTCCTTCGGTAATTTGAGGAATAGTGTCATCATCAGGAATTGATGTGCCTGCGGTATCAACTGCTGATGATGTTGATGTTGAAACCATTTGTAAAATATTGGTAAATGCCCAACCAACAGTTCCTGCTACGTTTTGCAAAACTTGATTTGTCGAACCGATACCAAGGCTTGAAAGTACTGATCCGTTACTTTGAATAACACCAGAGCTTAAAGATGTTGCACCTGTGCCACCACCAGCTATGCTGAGTGTGCCGTACGCAGGTAATGCTCCAGCGCCAGCAGATAGTAAAGCTTGTCCTGAAGTTCCTGCGCTTGTGGTAGCTTGAAAAGGACTGACGTTTGTGGTGCCTCCACAAATGACAGCGTAAGCAGTTGTAGCTGTTGCAAATCCAGAGCCTCCATCAGTTACCGCAAGAGGAGTAGGATGAATTGTGTGAAATATGAGACATAAGCAAAAATAAATATAATTTTTCATACAAATTATGCATATCCTTTTTTCAATTGCATAAAAATTCTTGATAAAGAAATAGCATTTTTCATAAATAAAAACAAATCTGTATTTGTAAATTTTACTAAAAAATTAAAGTTGTTATTTTTTTTGATTTAATTTGACAAATGCAAATGGTTTTATGAATTTGTAATAGTGTTGAAAGAAAAAATTAAATTGTGATATTAACAATTAATTTTTGATAAAAGTTATTTTGCAATATTAAAAAAAGGAAAAAAGTATGAAGCAAAATATATTTAAAATATTGATAGCGACATTTATTATTTCTGATGCCTTGTATGCTAGTAATGCTATAAGTTCTCCAGCTATATTTACAAATATAACTAATTTGCATGCACAAAGAGCAAAAATTCAAAATAAATTAAAAAAAGGTGATATTTCTCAAAAAAAAGCAGATGAAAAATTATTGCCAGTTTGGGAACAGTTAGCTCAAAATTATAATACGTTATCTTCAATTTATTTTTATGATTCTAAAAGTTTTATTGGACTTTCTGTTCCCCAACCGATGAATTTTTTTGGAATTATTCTTGGAGCTGGTGTTCCTGATATATATGTATCATCTCAAAATCTTGCATTAGTAAATGCTGCATTAAAATCAGGGGCTGTGTTAGATGTTCGCGTTTTTGTAGATACATCAATAAAAAAATGTTTTTATACGATTGTTAATATTGCAACAAATCTAACAGTTGCTTTTGATTCTGTGTCAACAACTTCACAAGTTATACCAAAAAGTTGGTATTTGAATGTTTGCTATCCGCCTGAAACAAAAAATCAGGTTCCCTCACGAGTTCAAACTTTGAATAATTCAATTTATTTGCACTTAACATAATTATTTTTGAGCTCCTTGTTGAACAAGACAACTTTCAATAAATTCCATAAGATCACCATCAAGGACAAGTTCTGGTTGAAAATTTTCCAATTCAGTTCGATGGTCTTTGACCATTTTATAAGGATGCAGGATGTAGGATCGAATTTGAGATCCCCATTCTGCTTTCTTTTTTTCAACAGATGTTTTTGCTTTGTTTTCTTCGAGTTGTTTTTGCTTGAGTTTTGCCATAAGCATTTTCATAGCTGTTTCACGATTTTGAATTTGAGATCGTTCGATTTGGCATTGAACAACAATGTTTGTCGGAATGTGCGTAATGCGAACTGCAGATTCTGTTTTGTTGACGTGCTGACCACCAGCGCCGCCTGAGCGGTAAGTGTCAACGCGTAAATCTTTAGGATCAATTTCTATTTTTTCAGATGCAGGTAGTTCTGGAGTGATGCTGACTGATGCAAAAGATGTGTGGCGACGTTTGTTTGCATCAAAAGGTGAAATACGAACGAGGCGATGAACGCCATGTTCACTTTTTAAAAGTCCGTAAGCATTAGTACCTTGAATATAAAGTGTTGCGGATTTAATTCCGGCTTCTTCACCATTTTGACATTCAAGAATTGATGCATTGAGTTTGTTTTGCTCGCAGAAGCGAAGATACATTCGAAGTATCATATTTGCCCAATCTTGAGATTCTGTTCCGCCTGCACCAGAATTGATGCTTAAAAAACAAGATGAAGCGTCATATTCTTCATGTAATAATAATTGAATTTTAAAATTGATTGTTTGTTTAATGAGTTGTCCGATTTCCCTATTCAATTTTTGTATTTCTGAAGGATCGTTTGCAAATAGATCGATAAGTTCTGGTAGATCTTTGTAATTTTTGATGATTGCGTGATAACTTGCAGCAGCATTTTTTAATTTTTGTAGATCCTTTAAAATTTTAGTTCCAGTTTCACTTTGCCATAAATTTGGATCGTGGCTTTGTTGTGTAAGAGTTTCAATTTGGGGTTCAATGTTTGAAGAGTTCCAATAATCTTGAATTACTTTGATGTGTGGTTCTAAATTTTTCAATTTTTCATGTAACTGGTCTGCCAGTACCATAGTCGTTTCTTTACTTAATATATATAGGGGTATAAATATGGATATAGTATACCTTGTTTTTTTGTCTAAAAAAATAGTTAAGGGTTTATCTAGTATTTTCAAGATACTTAATTTTAGTTTTTTATGAAAAATATTTAAATAATTTTTGAAAAAAATAGTTTAAAATATGTTTTTTTATATGAAATTTCATAAATTTTAAAAAATTTTTCATAAAATTTGAAAAAGCCTTCTAGGCGGGCGCTTTTGATGAAAAGGTTGGGTTTTTTGCTTTTTACAAAAGGTTTTTTCGAGTTTTTCTTTACTGGTGTTTTTCAAAAATGTGATTGGATTAAGGCAATTTTTTAAATTTTTTTAAAAATCTTGCAAAAATGAGTTGACTTTGATCGGTATTGAAAGTATTCTTGTTTTTGTAATCAATTGAAATCCGAGACATCAAAAGGCGATCAAAAGCCAAATTCGATGTCAAAAATTAAAAAATGTTTATAATGTGATCCCTTCAAAAGGGATTCGTTCGAAATCTTTGAAATCGCGAGAAATTTAAATTTTTTTGCATATCCAAGCAAGTCTTGTTAAAGAGTCTTGTGAAGATGTGTAAGTAAAGATTCTAAAGTAAAACCTATGTCAATTCAAATTTTGTGATGGAGAGCTTGATCCTGGCTCAGAATGAACGTTGGCGGCGTGCCTAACACATGCAAGTCGAGCGTGAAAGTCCTTCGGGATGAGTAAAGCGGCGGACGGGTGAGTAACGCGTGAGAATCTACCCTTCAGTGAGGAATACCTTTGAGAAATCGAAGTTAATACTGCATACGTCTCGAAAGAGAGAAAGATGGCCTAATTGCTGTCGTTGAAGGATGAGCTTGCGTTCTATTAGCTAGTTGGTGAGGTAATGGCTCACCAAGGCGATGATGGATAGCCGGCCTGAGAGGGCGAACGGCCACATTGGAACTTAGACACGGTCCAAACTCCTACGGGAGGCAGCAG
>JAGOPI010000041.1 GCA_017992075.1 Candidatus Babeliales bacterium | reverse complement strand
TTCAAGATCTTTGTGAATTAAAAGAGGCATTACAGTTAGAAGTTGAAATACAGAAATTAAAAGCTGAAATTCAATCGATAGATTATAAAGTAGCGCAAGAAGCATCAAATTTTATTGATGAGTTAAAAATAGCAACGGTTGAAAAATTAAAAGAAGAATTGTTATCAAAATTAATAGCAGAAAAAGAAGCGAATCTTGCTTTAATTGATTTTAAAAATAAGCGATTTTCTGATTTCAATGCAAAGATTAAACGTCTTGAAATGGAACAAGATAAGTGTCGTAAAAGTTTTTTCTTTGTTAAACTATTGAGATGGTTTTCAGGAAATGAGATTGAAAAAGTTCTTGAAAATAATCTTAAAGATCCAAGGGCAAAAAAAGAGCAAATAGTTCAAGACCTTGCAATGTTACATCATAAACAACAGGAACTTGAGACAAAAATTGCTCAAATTCAAAATGTTATTGCTGAAAAACAATGCACTCAAGAAGTAGAGCTTGCGCAACAAAATTACGAACAAGAAACTTTAATTCGTTCTGAAAAATACGTACAAAGTCAACATGACGCATGCAGTTTTGATCTTGAAAACTGTTTAAATCCTGGACTTAAGCAAAAATGGTCTGATCGACAAAATGCTTTATTTAATACGATGGAGGAAGGCTATAAACAATTTGATCAAAAATTTGATTTGAATTCTCAAGTCCTTGGTTTTTTAGCTGCTCAAGGTATTGATCCTAAAGAATTTCAAAATTGTTTTGGTACAATTTTGCAACAACAACTGCATCAAGAAATGTGTGACATTTTATCGCAAACAGCACTGTTACAAGCAAATTATTCATATAACAGTGAATTAGTACAAAGCATTGTTGATTTTGCAGATGCTGCACATGATGCAAATAAAAATGGACAAGTTCTTTTAGCGGCAGAGCTTGTTGATGTTGATTGTAGCTTGTTGGAAATTGTTGAAGCGATACAGCCTTATGGGCAAGCTTTAGCTTCAGGAGTTGTTCATAGTGCTGCAAATTTGGTTCATGCTGCTTCACATCCTGTAGAAACAATTCAGGGCCTTGGTAAAGCAATTTATTATGTTTTAGAAACTGCAACTCTTAACAATTATTGTGAAGAAGATGGATTTGAGGATGTGTATATTCCTCTGCGTGATCAGCGTAATGCAGAAATAGTTCAAGCTTTAAATAATCTTGGTGATCACATGGCGAATGCCTCTGGTCCTGAAAAATTTGAAGCATTGGTTCGCTTTGGTGCAGATTTTATGGTACCTGGAAAAATTATTCATGCCGTTGGTGCTGTTTGTGGTGCAATCAAAACAAAAACAAATATTGCTCGCGCTGCAAAGTTAGTAGCTGAAGCTCAAGAGCAGACAGGCTCTACAAAACTTATTAATTCCGTTGCTGAAAATGTTTCAAAAGTAGAACAAGCTGTACAAGAAAAAATAGTACAAAATGTAGCTGAGAATTTGTTGGATGCTGAAAAATTGGCATTTCTCAATAGTAATCATTTTATTGTAGAGTTTAAAAAAATTGGTGGTGTTATATCTATAGAAAATAAAGTTTTTAAAAATCAATTTCAAAAGGTATTAAAACAGTTAGAGCAAAAATTAAAAGATCCGATGTTAGAGCAAGTTAAAAAAGTATATGGTAGAAATATTGTTAATAATAAAGAAATTCTAGTAGATTTGGATCATATTTGTCATTTTGAACTTGGATTAAAAAAAAGTAATGAAGCTGGTGGATTTATTTTAGATATTGGTGGGGGGCATTTATTAGGAGTTTGTGAGGCTTTAGAAGCAGAGGGACTAATTAAAATTATTAGTAAACATGAGTTATTAGGAAAAGGCATTCATTATGTTATGGAAAATGCTTTTACTGGTAAGCCTATTTTAAAAACAGTTTTTCCAGAAAAATGGACGATTGATAAAATTGCTCGAGCTGTATTAGATGTTTATCAAAATGATTCTGCTATATCTATATGCGGAAATGGTAATTTTACTAAAAGTGGTATTGTAGATGGGTGCGAATTAAAAATATATTGGGAAAGTACAAACAATAATGGAAAAATTATAGAAAAAATTGTTACTTGCTTACCTATAAAAAAATAGATTTATTATGAAAAAAATAATTTTTACGTTTAATAATTTGTTGAATACGTATGTTACAGAAGAACAATTTTTCACTAAAATTTATCAATTAGATAGCGTAAAAAAAATGTTAGATGTTGTAGATCATTGGCAAGTAGATATTAAAAACATAGATTCATTAGATGAGCTAACCGTTGAAGGAATAGCATTTGAGTATATGTCAAGTTTGAAACAACTTTGGATATGGCCTGCTTTTTTGATAAAGAAACAAAAATATAAAAAATTTTCAATCATGAAAAAATTTTCAAAATACAACGAAATGTATGAAGATTATTATGATAAACGTTGGCAAGAAATACCAAAAATAAAAATTTTAATTCAAGATTGGGAATTTTTACAGCAAAAATGGGTTGCAGTTAAGGAAAAAAAATCTAAATATCTTATTTTTATATTAGATGATTTTGGCGATTTAGATAAAATTGATTTAATTGGCAAAGATGAATTGTCAGAGCAAGATTTGAATGATATAAGAATTGAACATGCAAAATATTTAAAATATAAAATAGCATATAAAAAATATACAAAATCTCGTTCTGATATTACTGATAATCTGTGGTATGGGCCGGAGTCTAGCGAATATGAAGCTGATTGGCAAAAATTTTTAGATGAGCCATTAGATTAATAAATCCTTTGAATCATAACCTTTGTCTGCAAGTAAAAAATCACCTTTCAAATCTTTGGTTAAAAAATCAGCTTGAGTAATATCATGACGTTGTCCTGAGGTTAAGCTAAATTCTAAAGGATTGCCAAGAGCAT
>JAGOPI010000028.1 GCA_017992075.1 Candidatus Babeliales bacterium | reverse complement strand
TAAACGCGTATACATTTTTTAAAATTTGAGTTTTTGTTTTTAATTCTTTAATGACAATATGAACAGGCTCTTCAATTTTTGAAATTGGCAACATACTTTGCACCAATGCTTCATTAATATTTTGTAACTCTATTCCCGAAGCATCTAAGGTATCAATAACATAACATTGATTATAATGATTAACAGGCAAGAAAATAGGTAATTCACCTATAGAGTTTACATGAATTGTTTTTATTACATTTGCTTGTAATAATATTATTTTTTTATTTTCATCAATATTAATAGTTGATTGAGCTGAAGCTTCAATTTGTGATATTGTTTGTGCGTATTTACTATATTTTTGAATATTTTGCACTTCAGCCGTTATATTTTCACGGACAGAACTATCATCGTCAGAAGATACAGAACTATCATCGTCAGAAGATATTAAATCTTTTAATAATTCATTTTTTTTGATTTGTTTCTTTTGAATGTCTTCAATTTTTTTTGACCCTAAAGTTTGTATTTTTTGAAATTCTTCATCTGTTTTTAATTCAACAGGAACAAACCATGAGATATTTGGATATTTAATGCTCACAAAATTTGAAATCTTTTCAAATTTTATTGTGTTATTTTTAAAATTAAAAACATTTGAAATAACACGAGCAGCTCCTTCATAATTTGCCGGCTGTTGATTTAAATATTGAAAATATTGTTGATACATATGCCTGTTTACATCATCACTCGGTCCATATAAAAATTTATTGGTATAAAATTGAGGCCTATCTTCTATAAATGGTTGATGGACATCAGCTAAAACATATGTGACTGCAAAAAATGATCCTACAAAAATAACAGGGTACGATACATGCTCAAGTTTAAAATTATTAAATTGATTCGACACATCAAATGTTTTATGAATTTTTTGACCTCCAGGATAACACGCACTAATTCCTAAAGATTGTACTTGCATATCGTATTGAAAAAAATCTAAAAGTTTTAAAAAGTCTGACTTTTTGTTTTCAATTTCACTTTCTTGTGATTCAATTGAAATTTCAGCAATCATATTTTTATCACCATGACCACTAATAAAAACATTAAAAAATGAATCAATATTTTTATCTTTTTTCAAAGAAATTAATATTTTTAATGTTTTCAACAATTCTGCACCTAAACTATTTTGATCATTATAGCTTTCCATCCGATCAAATAAAGCATAACAATCAATAAATTTATTGTACTTATAATCAATCAATAAATTCCAATCAAAATTATTATTCATATCTTTTGGAATAAATAACAAATACTCTTCATTTCTTACATCAAACCTGCGTTTAATTTGTATCTTTTTGCAAATATAATTTTGATTCAAAATTATTTGGTATACCAAATAACCTCTAAATAATGAACACACAGAGTCATAAGAAAATTTATTCATACTTATAGGATATAAACCTTCTTTAAACTGTTTTATTAAAGATTGAGCTATTGCATATTTATTTTTCAAATTATCAACATCTTTAGTTTCTTGAATCAATTTTTCATACATACCATTCAATTGAAGAATCAAAGATTTTTGACTTTTTATCTCCTTTCGATATGCATACTTTTCAAACATAAATTTCAATTTTTCTATATTAGTTTTTTCATATTCCTTCATAGTATTTTCAAAATCATCAATTAATTCTTGTTCAGATTTGTTAACAAAATCATTCCAAATTTGAACAATGTTTTGCATAGAAACCCAAAGTGATTTAGTACACAAAACTAATTGGTTTTCTAATAAGCCTATTGCCATCTCCATAATAATTGCACCACTCCCTGGATCCTGTTGAACCCAATCTGCAAAATCCGGATAATATAAGTCACAACCATCATTAAAAATTAATAAATTCGTTACAAGTTCATCACTTCGATCTACCTGCGCAACTTGCACAAATTGATGAAATATCAAAAAAAATAATAATGTTTTTTTCATTACTTTCTCTTTTTTATTTACAAATCTACAATTTCTGAATCTTCCATTCCGTCATCATCAATATCAGTTTCCTGCTCTGTAATATCAGATGTAACTACATCTTCATCGTAATATTCTTCAATAGCATCAGAAATATCTCGACGAATACCTACAAAAACATTTACATTGTAGGACACATAACGACTCAGCGTATCTAAAGTTTCTTCATCTTCAGGATTACTCATAACAATTGTCATAATTTCATCATCAACATCAAGCGGTATAAATCCTTGATTGAGTAAAAAATCTTTTGGAAAAAATAATAACAATTGATGATTAAAAAAATGTCCACGTACATCAAAAGGAGCAACGCCATAAACTACCTGCAAAGCTTTAAGCAATTTTTCACGATCAATCATTCCTTCATCAAGTAAAAAATCATCGATTCGGCCTTTTGCGCGACCTTGAAATTCTTTTACTAAACCTTCTGCTTCATCTGCAGAAAAAATTTGAAGTTTTACAAACGCATCTGCAAGCTTACTGATAAACATTTGTTTTTTTACCATGAGCACCTTTCACCCTAATTTAAAGCCAACAATTATTGCAATACATAACAACACAATTTCAATTAAAAATTTTTGCATTTTTTCTTGCAGCAGCATCGTTACATCGCGAATCGTATGCACATCAGACAACCCTAAAATAGATAAAAGCTTTTCTTGATGTACTGTAATAAATTCAAAATAATGAAGACCTGCGATAATAATCATAGCACCTAAAAGAATTGCAACGATCCATTTGCCATATCGTTTAAATCCAATGCCTAATAAAAATCCAATACCAAAACAAGTAACATACAAAATAACATCACGCGCTGAAATATGAAGCGATGCGAAAATTGCATCAATTGATTGTTGAATTTTACCAAAAAATCCTATCGAATCTTGAGTTGACATTCTCATCCTTTTTTAATTTTTTATATCTATAATTTTAATTTTTTTAGTATACGGAATTTTTTTTATAAATCGCAAAGTATTTTTTGTTTACTTTCAAAAAAAAAGAGGCTCCAAAATATGGAGCCTCTTTTTTTGTTCGTCAGAATTTATCCAACTAAACCTTTTAATGCTTTTCCAGGTCTGAACTTTGGAACATTTTTTGCAGGAATTTGCATTTTTTTACCAGTTGCAGGGTTAACACCTACACGGCTTTTACGTCTCATCACTACAAATGTACCAAAACCAGTTAACGCAACTTCTTTATTTTGTTTTAACGCATTACCAACACAAGTAATAAACGTTTCTAAAGATGTTTTACAAACAGCACGAGGCAGTTTACTAACTTTTGCCATGCTTTCGATCAAATCTGCTTTATTCATACTTTTTCCTTAATTTTTTTATACCGCTCAAGAGAAAAACATGTACATGGGTACTCTAGTATCCCAATCTCATTTGTCAAGATTGATTTATTAGATTTTTTAAAAATCAATAAAAGCTTTTTGAAAAAAATGTTTAATTTTTTAAATTTTAATGACATAAATTTTTATAAAAAAAATTAAATCAGACGCATTTTCTGTCAGATAAACAACAAGTCGAATTTTTTCAAGAAATATTTTTACAAAACTATTTTGGTCATAAATATTTTGTGCAATCCAGGCTTTCGACTTCGCTAAAGCTTCGACGAATCCAATCGTTAAAACTTTAGCGGACAAATTTGCCATTCATTCATTGTGCGAATAAATGGTACCGAGGGCCGGACTCGAACCGGCACAGGTTTACACCCGAAGGATTTTAAGTCCTTTGCGTCTACCATTTCGCCACCTCGGCATAATTCATTTGCAATACAAATGAATCACGTGCAATTTCTTTTTAAGGTTGTTTTTTTAGTGCAACCCTTTGGGTCTTAATATTTTATGACAAAGTCACATATTAAAAATAAATCACTTAAAAAAATGGCTCGTCATTCATTTGTCTGATAGGACAAATGAATGGAGGCGACACCCGGAATCGAACCGGGGGTGAAGGTTTTGCAGACCCGTGCCTTACCACTTGGCTATGTCGCCGCTTAAAAATATATATTTCAAAATAAATTAAATTTAACAAAAAATTGTTTTTAATTTAATTGTGCTTCATTCATTGCTGCTTTTAAATCGTCAACTGTTAAAATTTTAATACCTGGATGACCATCTTCATCCAAAGGTTCATTTTCTTCTTGTAAGTATGGCATTTGTGCTGCGCCAGTACAAGGATACCCTTTTTGATACCATTGCACAATTCCTCCTGGAAAAAATGCTACATCTTCAAATCCAGCATTTTTTAATAATTCTGCTGCATAAGGAGCTGCTGTGCATGCAAAGTTCGAACAATACAACACATAACGATCTTTTTTATACAGAGTTTTCATACGCTCTTCAAATTGTTCAAATGGAATATTAATTGATCCAGTCATGTGACAATCTTGATAATAATCAGGATCAAGCACATTAATCACAACTAATTTTGAACTATTGTTTAAAGAATTCCAACAACCCGCAAAAAGCATCAAAGAGCAAACTATCAAAGAAAAACCAAAGAATTTTGTATTCTTCATGGCTACATCAAGCAATATACCATATTTCTTCATATTCTTACAACCCTGTTTTTAAATGTATGGTTTATATAATTTTTAATGAAGCACTTGAAAAAAACGTGACCAACGAACACGATGCCAAAAATCAATAGGATGTTTGATTAAATCAAAAATCCACCAAGATTCATCACTATCCATTGACCAAATTCGAAATACAATACGTCCATGAAACATCACTTTTTTCACATCAAGAGGACCCCAATCGCGTGAATCTGAACTTCCTTGACGATTATCGCCCATCATCCAATATTCATTTGGTCCCAAATGCACATCATAAATATCAATATCACCATGATTGCTTGCAGCTGGAGTTCCAGGATATCGCATATTTCGATCCCCTAGATACATTTTTGCTCGCGCAACATCACCAGCTGAAAGTCTATAAAAAGGTTGATCTTCAAAAGAATAACTTGGATCATAGCTACGATAATCAAGTTTGCCATTTTTTAATCGAGCTATAAGTGGATATTTATTCAAATATGGTTCATCTAACTTTTCACCATTTAAATAAACAATTGGCTTACCATATTCAATTTTTCCTTGAATATGATCACCAGGAACAGCAATCACACGCTTCGTAAAATTAACAACATTAAAAGAAATATACTGTTCATACATATTTACAAACCAATTTTTGGAATATGCATAGTTTGGATCATTAAATGAAATAATTTCACCACGTTTTGGTGTTGAAATATAAGGAGTCATTTTATCTGCTAAAAATCTTTCTCCAACAAGCATGGTTGTTTCCATGGAACCTGTTGGAACTTGATACAATCCAAAAATAAAAGTTTTAATTAAAAAAACGACAGGAATAATTACAATCAATGATTCATACAAATCAGCAAACCAATGTTTATTCGGTCGTTTATACCAACGAATAATGCGATGAACAAAAGTCTCATTCATAAAAATCCTTACTTTCGAAATATAAAAAGATTACAAGAAGTTTAACTTAATTTAAGAATTTGTCACGACCTTATCATGACATTGATCAACATAAAATTGCTCTAATTTTTTCATTAATTCATTCTGAACAAACAGTTGTCGAATTTGCAAAATTTTTTCAAAATCGCCCTTCATTCCTGCATGAATTATTTCAATCAATGCATTATTGTATGGTGTATTAATGAAATTTGAAACTGTCGAACAATATTCAGGTTCAATAATTTCTGAAAAACTTTGTGCACGAAGTGCAATTTCCTTCCAATTTTGTGCGACTTTTTGAAAAAATTTTTTATAAGGATGTTTTTGATCAAAAATTTCAACGAATATAAAATTACCAAATTTATCAAAAGATATTTTGTACATTTTTTTTGCAGCTTTATTTGCAAATTTTGCAAAAGGGTACGGTAACGACATTTTTACAAGCATCAAACGAGCAAATACTTGCTGCCCGAAGTTGCCATTTTGACTAAGTGATATCAATGTTTTCATTAAAAGAATGTGATACTCTACCAATACCAAATGAGAAAAATTTGTAACAAAATCTTCATACGTCATAGAATTTACAAATTTTTTATGCATAGTTCTGGCATGGCAAAATCTTGCAATTTCTACCATTAAAATAAAACCGGTCACTATCGCTTGCACAATGTTAGTAGAATCAGTTGTACTTAATCGTGAAGCGTTTAATTGGTTTTTGTTTTTACTTTGTACCTGACCAGCAAATAAAATAGCGGCTGTTGCTATTTGTCCTGCCGTACGACCGTACATTTGCAAATTTGAAAACAGTTCCTCATGATGTTGCATTGTTTCTTTTTGCAATTTTATTTTAAGAATTTTTAATTCTTCAATTTTTTGTGCACATTCATCAAAATTTTTATCGTCAGCTACAACATATTGAAAAGAAAAACAGAAGAAAAAAATTATTTGATATCTCACATCAACACTCCCCTAACTGAACTTGATGGAAATAAAAATAAAAAAAAATGTATGAAATGTTCAAGAAATTACATAAAAATTAGCCAAACAAAAAACCAAGTGGATTAACACGACGACCATCTTGGTGTACTTCAAAATGTAAATGTGAAGCATCACGACCAGATTTTCGAACAAGTCCTGTATCTCCAACAGAACCTATGACATCTCCAACATCAACCATTTGGCCAGGACGTACCATGATTCGATGTAAATGAGCATAGCGAGTTTTATAACGACTGTTATGCTCCAACATTACACAATTGCCATAACCAGATAAATTTTGTGCAAGAATAACTTTACCAGATGCTGCAGCTTTTACGGGAGTTCCTTTACACGCAGCCATATCAATTGCATGATGAAATTCTACATGACCATTCGGGCGACGACGTGGACCGAATAATGAACTTAACCAAAAATTTTGTAAATCAATTGGCCAAGAAAAAACAAAATCTCGTTGCGGTTCATAGCGAGTTTTTTGTTTCAGTGACTTATAAAAAACTTTTTTTGGAATTCGTTTTTGTTTAACAACTGGAGGAACTTTTAATTTTGTAATCGTTGACTTGATCGCTTTTAAACGATCCTCTTCTTCTCGACTAATAATTTGAAATTGAGATGGGACATCTTCATCAGTTGCATCAACTGTAAAATCAACGGTAACATAATCACCATCATTTATTTTTTTTTTTTCAATCTCTGATTCTGGTTCTTCTTCCCCATCTGATGACATAGAAGCATTTAAACTGCGCTTGAGCATTTCAACGTGTTGATAATAAGCATCTTTAACTTGTGCTAAATCTTGCGCTTCACGCTTAAAATATCGATATTCCCATAAAAGCAAAACTGCTAACCCAACCGTTATGGTCAACACAATCAAATAAATAAAAGCAAGAACTGTTTTTTGATTATTCATAATGATTTATTGTATTTCAATAGTATCAGAAGCAATCCAACCTTGATGTCCATGTACCATAATTCGACACATATTTGATGACGTTTCAAGTAATTCTACAAATGTTCCTGATTTCAATTGAAAGATAGTATGAAATGATTGTTCTGGTCCAGCATACACAAAAGCAGATTCTTTCACAACTAAAGCAACTCTTTTTTTCAAAATTTCTTGTTGTTTATAAAGTATAAAAATAAAAAAAATTGTTGAAAATGTTAACCAACATGTTTTTTTCCATTGAACAGATTTATACAAAGACTGATACATTAAAAAACAAATTTTTAATAACAAAACAATAATCACAAATTGTAATACTATTGTTGGGATAAATATTAAAACTTTTCGCAATTGTAAAACAATCCATGATGGTTGATCAATTTGCAATAAAGTCATTAAATTTTGCATAGTTTTTGTCATCATAAGAAACACTTTACTCACAATTTTTCAAAATTGACAACTTTAATGATTCAAGATAGATTTTTTAATGATTATAATATCAAAAAAAGGAACAGCAATGACATCAAAAAAATATTTTTTTAGTTTCAGCGTTATCAGTTTATTAACAATTTTTTTCTGCACAAAAATAACTGATGCAAAACAACCAAAACCAATCAAAGGTAACACGGTGACAAATACAAAAGCTGGTCAAATTTTAGATTTAAGCACATTTACAAAACATTCATCAGGCATCATGTTTAAAGTTTTAAAACCAGGTAAAGGCAACAAACCATATGCCGGTGAAACAGTTACTGTTGATTACACAGGATGGTTGCTTGATGGTGACAAAGTCGGTAAAAAATTTGATAGCAGCGTAGATCGTGGTCAAAATTTTGAATTCCCATTAGGCCAAGGTTATGTGATTAAAGGTTGGGATCACATGGTTGCAAACATGAAAATTGGTGAAAAAGTTTTAGTCATTATTCCTGCAAGTTTAGGTTATGGTGCGCGAGGTGCGGGAGCTTCAATTCCTCCGCACGCAACACTTCTTTTTGAAATTGATTTGTACGGCGCACAGTAAATTTTAAAAATAAAAAATGCCGCAAATATTTGTGGCATTTTTTATTTTTAATTTTTTAATACATCATAGGTTATACTGCTTGACGATGTCTTTTCCATAAAATATTTTCAATAGTATACGCGCGATCATATGATGCAGGATGTGCAAAATCACACAACCAACGAATTATCCAATTTTTATAAACACGTTCTTGATCTTTTGCATGTTTCATAAAAAACAAAAACCACCCTTTAAAGCTTTTACATCGCCATGTTGATTTGCAAAATCGTCAGCTAATGTTTCATCAAAGCGATCTACAATCGGTGGAATAATTTTATAGAACAAAGCAGAAATAACACCGTACAAAGATACAAATTTACAAAGCTTTACAACAAAATCTGACGATGAGTTTTCTTTGAAGGCATCAGCTGCTAAGTTCTTACTTTTTTGTATACCATCAGTACCCAAAAAAAATGCCAAAACTAAAGCCATTGCAAATGTTTTTTGATAACTTTTTTTATAAAATAATTTCGTCCAATGATGATTTCTTGCGTGACCTGCTTCGTGAAGCAAAGCAAGTTCATCTTTTGGCGTAAAAGATTTATATCCATAATAAATATCAGATGGACAAAAAATAGCTACGTTATCATCTGTATCATATCCCATAGACCAATGCGAACCTACAATAAATTCAACTTTTTCAAGTCCGACTTGAGGATATTTTTGTTTCATTTTATTGAACCATACCTGCGGATCTTGCTTTTGAATGATTTGTTGATTTTTAATAAATTCTGTTGAAAACAGGTTGTCAGAGCAAGCAACGCTTACCAGCAATAGTGAAAATTGAATGATTTTTGACCATTTTTTCATGATAACCTCCATCAAAAAGGATATCAAAAATGGTCCTGTTGATCAAAAGGATGTACTGGTTTTAAGCTTTAATTTGTTTTATTTTTTTATAATGTTTTTTACGCTGTCCTCGTACAGCCTTCTGCAAATTTAAAACATTATAAAATCGAAATTCTGAATCGCAAATTTTATACTCTAAAATGTCGCAAATGTCGGCCTGATCACTGTTTTGATCAAAAATTTCAATCAATGTTTTTGATTGCTTGCATGCCTGATCTGCAAAATTTAAAGCATCAGGCAAATGGAGCATAAACGAACGCATCAAGTCGATATGACCCAAGCCTCGATTGTTAATCGTAACTTTGATTTGACGGCAATTTTGAGAGGTTGTATCAAAGAATCTTTTTGGAACGTAACGCTTTTTTTCATATTTATAACAATCTACCACTTGCATTAAATCTCGACTTGAAGAAATGATATAACTTTGCGAAACAAATGGGCTTTCAATCAATTTTTCGGTTACTTTTTGAACAGGAACTGCGACTAAAATCAACTCTAAATACACTGACTTTTCATCAAAAAAAGGTAACAATTTCACCATATTTAAGGCTACGTTACCACCATGTGAAAAAGTTAAAATTCGCACTTTTGGCATTTTTCCATATTTTTTTTCATAATCTTTAAGCAATGCGCAAACACCATCATACAACTCACGACCAGCTTTTTCACGTGCTTTAAAACTTAAAGATCCTGACCAGCCAAAGGTATAAAAATGATTCGCATTAAATCGACATGCATCTCCTGACTGCAAAATCTGTGCATCTTTTCGTAATAATGCTACATCAGGAAGTTCATCAAAATGATGTATTCCCGGTTCTCCAAAAGCCATATCTTTGTAAAAATTTGAAAGTAAGCGAAGACCTAATTTTGTGGTTGTTCCATGCACATAAATGGTGATAAATTCAGGACAAGTCGATGATTGGATTGATGAAAATGATGATAAAAAAGCAAAAATTGAAATAAAAATGATTCTATAAAATTTCATAAAAACCCCTAAAAAATGGTATTTTCTCACTTTTCAGGATATCGCAAAAAATATATCACACAAAGGCCCCTACATCTTTTCAAAAAGAACTCAAAACTCTTGATTTACCCCCCCCATTTATGACAAACTGAAAACAAATGGAAATATGTTTTTTATGGAGGTTTTAATGAAAAATTTTATCAAATTTTGTACCATTTTTATGATTTTGACAACTTTACAAGTTCAAACAATTCCACCACTTGAAGCTTTAGCTAGGTTCTGTGAACCAAATTATCTGAGCCATATCAACATTCCTACAAAATAAACAAAAGATAGAAAACTGTTAGCGCATTTATCGAATCGAGAAAAAATGCGACGAAAATGTTTTATTTTACTAAA
>JAGOPI010000040.1 GCA_017992075.1 Candidatus Babeliales bacterium | reverse complement strand
TTCAAGATCTTTGTGAATTAAAAGAGGCATTACAGTTAGAAGTTGAAATACAGAAATTAAAAGCTGAAATTCAATCGATAGATTATAAAGTAGCGCAAGAAGCATCAAATTTTATTGATGAGTTAAAGATAGTAACGGTTGAAAAATTAAAAGAAGAATTGTTATCAAAATTAATAGCAGAAAAAGAAGCGAATCTTGCTTTAATTGATGCTAAAAATAAGCGATTTTCTGATTTCAATGCAAAGATTAAACGTCTTGAAATGGAACAAGATAAGTGTCGTAAAAGTTTTTTCTTTGTTAAACCATTGAGATGGTTTTCAGGAAATGAGATTGAAAAAGTTCTTGAAAAGAATCTTAAAGATCCAAGGGCAAAAAAAGAGCAAATAGTTCAAGATCTTGCAATGTTGCATCATAAACAACAAGAACTTGAGACAAAAATTGCTCAAATTCAAAATGTTATTGCTGAAAAACAACGCACTCAAGAAGTAGAGCTTGCGCAACAAAATTACGAACAAGATATGTTAATCTGTTCTGAAAAATACGTACAAAATCAACATGACGCATGCAGTTTTGATCTTGAAAACTGTTTAAATCCTGGACTTCAGCAAAAATGGTCTGATCGACAAAATGCTTTATTTAATACGATAGAGGAAGGCTATAAACAATTTGATCAAAAATTTGATTTAAGTCCACAAGTACTTGGTTTTTTAGCTGCTCAAGGTATTGATCCTAAAGAATTTCAAAATTGTTTTGGTACAATTTTGCAACAACAACTGCATCAAGAAATGTGTGACATTTTATCGCAAACAGCACTGTTACAAGCAAATTATTCATATAACAGTGAATTAGTACAAAGCATTGTTGATTTTGCAGATGCTGCACATGATGCAAATAAAAATGGACAAGTTCTTTTAGCGGCAGAGCTTGTTGATGTTGATTGTAGCTTGTTGGAAATTGTTGAAGCGATACAGCCTTATGGGCAAGCTTTAGCTTCAGGAGTTGTTCATAGTGCTGTAGATTTGGTTCATGCTGCTTCACATCCCGTAGAAACTATTCAGGGCCTTGGTAAAGCAATTTGTTATGTTTTAAAAACTGTAGCAATAAATTGTCAAGAAAATGGACTTGGCGATGTTTATATGCCACTTGATGAACAGTCTTATTTAAAAACAAAAGAGATGTTGGAAAATTTTGATCATTTTCGTGATCAGCGTAATGCTGAAATAGTTCAAGCGTTAAATAATCTTGGGGACCAAATAACGAATGCTTCAGGTCCTGAAAAATTTGAAGCATTGGTTCGCTTTGGTGCAGATTTTGTGGTACCTGGAAAAATTATTCATGCAGTTGGTGGTGTTTGTGGTGCAATCAAAGCAGAAACAAATATTGCTCGCGCTGCAGAATTAGTAGCTGAAGCTCAAGAGCAGACAGGTTCTACAAAACTCATTAATTCCATTGCTGAAAATGTTTCAAAAGTAGAACAAGCTGTACAAGAAAAAATAGTACAAAATGTAGCTGAGAATTTGTTGGATGCTGAAAAACAGTTTGATAAGGCCTCTAAGTCTATTTCTAGTTATTGCGTTGAGTCTGCAAGAAAAGATAAATATGGAATAATAAAAGAACGAAGTTTTATTGAAAAAAAGATAAGTTCCTTAGAAAATGCTCAAAAAGAGGCCAAAATCGTAAGAGAATTGCCTGATGGTAGAATTCGATATTATGAGCAAGAAATTCCATCAAACACTCAGGGACCAACAAGAGGAAGATCTCATGTAACAGAATTTGATCCTAAGACAGGTAGAGTGAGACTCTGGGAAGAATGTTATGATCATGTTGGAAATGTTAATCGAATTCGTCCTGAAATGATTAATGGAAGAGATATTGTCTCTCAGCATTATCCTGCGACGTATAAAGACATTCAATGTAATATACAAGGATTAAAATGGTTTATTCCAAAAAGGTAAAATAATGTATTCAAAAGAAAAAATCGGCATAGAACTCAAAGAAAAAATCAATCAAAAACTTGATTATCCTGATATTAGCAAATGGGCTCTTGATGTGTATCTAACAGATGTTGCGGTAAATGATGCTGAATTGGATACAATATTATCAATATTAATGATGATGGATCAAGGTCCTGGATTTGAACTATCTCATAAAAAATTAACTGAAATTGCCAATATATTAATTGTAGGCGACAGTCCAATATATACTCGGCAACAATGTGGAAAAGAATTAAAAAATAAAATACAGCAGAAGGTAGATGTAACTGATATTGGTAAATGGGCTTATAGAATGTATTCTGAACATATGTGTGATATAGACGATGACTTTCAAGAATTTCTTATAGATTTAAATGCCATGGAAGATGATCCTCAGTTTGAATTTTCGTATGAAGAATTAGATAAAATTGCTGACAAATTAATTTCTGGTGAGCAAATTATTGATCCATACAATAAATATAATGGACAACCGAAGGATATAGTACGACAAATATCTATTCGACAGCAATTTGGAAAAATGTTGAAAAATAAAGTAAAGACTAAAGAGGTCATTGCTACAATTGGACGCTGGTCATACGATTATTGTAAACACTTAATGAATGTTGATGATGATTTTAAGATTTTTGTTAGTGATCTTGGTCTTATGTTAGTAGGCCTTAAACCTGAATTATCTTATGAACAACTTGATCAAATTTCTGATAGATTGATAGCTGGTGAAAAGGTTAAGTTGTAGTAAATAATGTAAATACGTAGCGATTTTATGGAACAGTGGACACGTTGGGAACCTATTCAAGGATTAGAAGGAAAATATTATCTTGAATCTTTTACATGGAAAGAAGAAGGATTTTTTATAGAATTAGAGCCTATCCCTAAATTCATAAACGATTAAAAATAGTTACTGCAAAAGACATTTCCATGAATGCAAAATAGTTTTGTGCAAGTTTCTCAAATCTTATTAAAAGCCTTCTGAATCGATTCATCCAC
>JAGOPI010000004.1 GCA_017992075.1 Candidatus Babeliales bacterium | reverse complement strand
TCTTTATTAATGCATGTTTTATAGCATTGATTTTTGCACATGTGAAAATCTCCCTTTGTTTCTTTTGCGAGAATTTAGGGAGATTTTATTACTTTTAAATTGAATTGGCTAATTTAGGGATAGGCCCATAAATAGGGTCTTTTTTCGTTATAGAAACGACTGAACTGAGCTAATTTCGTATTTAAATTATGAATGTTTTTAAATCGTTGATAAAGAGTATAAAACTCATAGTGAAATGTGCCATTAAATCGCTCTAAGCAGCAATTTAGCTTCAATGATCGAGGTGGAAACACAAACACAGCTTAATATTGTGCGTCTTGCACGCTTGTTCGAATTCTGCCATAAATTCACTGCCACCATCAACTTGAATAGAAAGCACTTTAAAATGAATTCATACAATCAATACAAAATAAAAGCCTTACAAATTGTAAGGCTTTTATTTTGTATTGATTGTTATACAGTTTTTTTAAAGTAATATATAGATATTGGTCGTTCATATATATCTTCAAGATCGTCTCTAACATCATATTGTTCATATCCAAATTTTGCAGCACAATGCAACATTGCATGATTTGAAGAATAAACTTCAAATTCTATTTCAGGAATAGCATTATTTTTTGCATATGTTTCTATTTGTTGTAATAAGGACGAAGCAATACCTTTTTTGCGATATTCTTTTTGAACCATTAAACCTTTTACTTCTATAATTTCTTGGTCCACAACCCTGCAAAGAGCAGAAGCTACGACGCGATCAGGTTTTCCATCAACAGATGTTATCAAAAAAAGATTTTTTGATTTGTTATCCTCTTTACCAGAAGTATTCGATGCTGTAATTTCTTTAAAAAAAGCTTTCGTGACTAATTGATCTGCATAAAACATGCCCATTTGACGAGTCATATAATAATATAATCGATTTTTATAACTCATAGCATCATAAACTCTTTGATAAACAAGTTGCCAAAACTGTTCAAAATCAAAAGCATTTTGCATATATGATTCGTGATTATCTAAAGCTGAATATATCAAAAGCATGAGGGCTTTTTCATAGGATACCTCTATGCCATATCCAAAGACTTCTTGTTGATTTTGAATCCAACAAGAACATAATCCCACAACATCATCCATACTTGATGTTGATAATATCCGAGTATCAAATTTTTTAGAAAGACATTCAAGTTCTTTGGTTTGAAAAGAAAATATTGAAAAAACAAGTAGCGTTACATAACGTAAATTCATAAAAACCCTTATATTATAATGATATTTCCCTATTTTTATCATAATATATATTTATAAATTTTACAATATGAACAAAATCCAAAAAAATCATTTTGAGGACAAAGCTGACCAGAATAGTCAAAAAGAGCTAATCTAAAGCATTTTTTGATTGCATTTAGGCATAAAAAATCCACCCATTTGGTTGAGTGGATTATAAATTGTTACAGAAGATTCGCGCCAATGGCGCTTTAAAAAAGTCATTTAAAATCAGTCCAAAGAAATTTCAAAAGCCTTTTGTACTTCTATTGCAAAATTTTAATATTTTTCAGGCACAAAATCTTTTAACGTAGGATATATATCTGCTTGAATTCTCGCTTTATGAGCTGGACATTGTGCATTATTTTTTTGTGATTCTTGAGCATACAACTCATAATCCTGT
Organism: Candidatus Babeliales bacterium; assembly: GCA_017992075.1. Classification (GTDB taxonomy): domain Bacteria; phylum Babelota; class Babeliae; order Babelales; family Chromulinivoraceae; genus JACPFN01. The sequence goes on along the minus strand of JAGOPI010000004.1, from coordinate 47,505 downwards.
GGTGAAAAATAACCAGATAAAGTTGTAAAAAATCCATAAGGTGTATTATTTGGTTCATGTCTATAAGTAGTACCTAAAGCAACTTCACGCAAACAATCATAACAATTTTGATACCCAGCTGAAGCTGCATCTGCACCTTGTTCATTATTTATCCACTTTACATATGAAAAAGGAAAACTCCGCGGATATTTTTGATATTGACGATGATGCTCTAATTCATGAGCGATATTGTGTATTATTTTGGGTTTAGATAAAACGTCTACAAAAGCAAGGTATACCGATTTTGAATAATAACTATAAACACCTTCGCCACCAATCAAACGAAAAAAATCAGAGTTATTTTTAAAAACACGCAACTTCACATTTTCCTTAATTCCAAAATCTTGTCTTATTTGAATAAAAACATCATTTAATTGAGGGTTAACTACCGCAGCATCATCAGATAAATTTTTATATTGACGTTCTTTTAAATAAAGATTTGTTTGTCGATAGCCAGTTAACGCTGTACCAAATATTCCTACACCTATGCCAAACTTCTTTAAAAGTTGCATACTCGGCAAAATGTTATTTGGCAACAGCACCATCAATAGTAACAACAACAATGATTTTTTCATAAAAAACACCCCTAAAAAGTAAATGTTAATCGATATTTTAAGCATATAAAAAAACCTATATTTTATCAAAAGGATGACCCTGTTTTACGAATACATTTTCAACAGATTATCTCCATTTTATAAGTATCGAAATGATGAAAATGCGTTTAAAGAACAAAATTTTTAAGGATTATTTTTACTACGTATGCTTTGCATACTGAAACATTTAGCGACAAAGTAAAGAAAAAAAGTCATTTGACAGACTTACCTGCCAGGCATTCATCTCACCAAAATCTTTTTTTGCAAAAGCGCAACCTGCACCAGATTTAAGATATTTTTTATTTCCATGCTGCTCATGATGCATAACAAGTCAAAGTTTTTAACGATTGTTTTTTTATTTGTTTGCTTTGCAAATTATTCAGTGCACAACGTGCACGAATAAAAGAAAGTTTATTCTACGTTTCACTACGAATAACAGGCATTTTTTCTAATGATTATTTTAATTACGTATGCTTTGTATACTGAAATATTTTTGTCCCAACAGGACGTAATAAAAAAAGTCATTTAAAAAAGGCGCTTACGTCACTTTTTGTTAGCAAAAAGTGGCGTACCGTACGAGTCTATTTTAGAACAAATTTATAAAACAACAAAGTTATACAACAAGTCCATTTTTTTTATAAAATTGTTGTAATGCCCGATAACCCTTTTTATCCAAAAGATCATTATGGCCACCACTTTGCATAATCACTAATGATACGTTTTTAAAGCCTTGCGCTTTAAATTCTTTAAATAGACAATGTGAATGTTCCACTGTAACAAGCTTATCATTTTGCTGATGTAGCAATATAATTGGCAATTGTTTGTTTTTAATATCTTTAATAGAAGCTAATGTTTTTGCAGGAACAGCTACAGGATCCCCTACTATTTTGCCCTTAAATGCGAATCCAACAGAAACCGGCGCCGCTATTAACACCAAAGCTTTTAAATTGTCTGGATTACAATCAGCAATAAAATGTATTAACATTTCAGCCCCACGAGAATGTCCAATTGCTATAAAATTTTTATTATACAATAATTTGTACCAAACATCTGATAAATCATTTACATAACTCCAAGACTGAAAAATTGAACTAATCAAAGAATCTTTACTAAAAGTCGGCACATAACAATTGTTTTGATTGCAAACTTCCGGCATTAAATGATAATAGCTTTTTTTAGCATTTACTGAATTATCACCCAATCCATATGAAAATAAACCATACAAAGTTTCATCAACTGGCATTGTACTTCTAGACTCGCCCCAATAATAACTTTCCTGAACTGTATGAATATTACCAATCAATATCGTTACCATTAAAAATGAATACGACACATTCTTTAATTTCATAAAAAACCCCCATAAAACACCTAAAAAAACGAAAGGCTCTGGCTTTTACCAGCGCTCTATAATTCATAGAAAAGCATACCAGAAACACTTTTTTTTGCAATTTGAGCTTATCTCGACCTGTAGCTCATTTATGTAATATATGTTTTTTAACAATAAATTGTAATAACAGGAACTGGTGTAAAAACAAACAAATTTTACCAAAATCTTTTTTTTGCAAAAACTCTGCCAGCGCCAGACTTGAGATATTTTTCAAAAGCCGTTGCTTTAAGCTTATCCCGAAACGCTAAACACATAATCAATTTCCAAGGCCTATGATCTTTGGTGTAAACAGATCCACCTGAGTCATGCGTAGGAAGTCGCTTTTTTAGATTGTCAGTATGACTAATGTGTTTTTTGTCAGAGAAATTGATTGATTGAATGAGATAAACATAAAACATAAAGTTGTTTTTTTAATTAGCCCGCCGTCGCTAAAGCTATGGCGCGCAGCTTTCGCATTTATTTCGTGATCTGCACTTATTGTTTTCAATACCTTCTGTGCTGGCCATGCCAGCTGAAGCCTTGGCGAAAGCTATCAAAGGTGCTTTTTAGCCCAAGCATTACCAGAGCCGACCTTAACATATTTTTCAAAGCTCTTTGCTTTTGTTTCTGAATCGAAAGCGACATAAGTCACAAGATACCATGGACGATTATCTTTGGTATAAACAGATCCGCCAGAGTTATGGGTCTCAAGACGTTGTGTGATATCAGTTGTATACCCAATATAAGTTTTTTGAGGATTATTAATTGATCGAAGGAAATAAACGAAATACATAAATTCTCATGGTGCAAGACAGCCTTACTACGCCCCCACTAACGTGGTAGCTTCGTAACGCATACTTCGCTTTTATTATCAATATTTTATTTTTTTCTGTATACCGCCGGCGGCAGCCATACGTAGCTTGTTACGAAGTAACGCGAAGTATGGCGTCCCTAATGGGATTTGAACCCATGTTTCTACCGTGAAAGGGTAATGTCCTAGACCGGGCTAGACGATAGGGACGTATAATTTCAACAATTTTTTTTAATGAAAATTAAAATGTAGGTAATTTGACCATTTTGGTCTTAATATTTAGTGACAACGTCACGTAATAAAAAAAGTCATTTAAACAGAATTGCTTGTCATTCAGTTGCAATGCAACTGAATGGTGAGCCGCGTTGGAATCGAACCAACGACCCACAGCTTAAAAGGCTGTTGCTCTACCGACTGAGCTAGCGGCTCTCACATTTATTTTTCTCATCAAAAAATTTCAAAGGAATTCTTTGCAGAATCAAATCTTAAACGATTATAAATAAAATAAGATAGATTTATGAAAGATTATTAATAAAGTACTAATCTAGGCCGTTCTTGTCAAGAAAATTCAATAAAAATTACGTTAAAATCAAGTATGCGACATAACAATAGATAAAAATTCCTAAAATATCCATGACAGTTGCGAGCAAAGGACTTGCAGAAAATGCAGGGTCAACACCTAATTTTTTTAGCACAATCGGAAAACAAGCGCCAAGTAAAACTGACATTAAAACAATTAACCCAAGCGATAAACTTACGACAAAGCTACCTATAAATTCACCATACCAAACATAAACTCTCATGAATGCAATGCACGCAAGAACAAATGCTAACATCGTTCCTATCAAAAATTCACGTGCGATAAATCGCATCGTATTTGTTTCATTCAAATCCCCTGACGACATTGCTTGAATTGCAATTGCAGAAGTTTGACCACCCGTATTTCCACCCGTACTCACCAACATCGTAAAAAATAAAATTAAAAATGGAGTCAATGTTGACTCAAAATGACCGACAATAAAACTAGTGAGTGATCCCATGATCAACAAAATTCCCAAAATAAAACTACGCTGATAAAGCAAATACCATAAAGACATTTCAAAATATGATGTTGCAATCGGAGCTGCAGAAATTCTTTGTACGTCTTCAGTTGCTTCCTGTTGAATAACATCAATTAATGTATCTTCAGGAATAACACCAAGTAAAAATTGCTGTTCATTTACAACAGGCACGGTCATCATACCGTAGTGCACCATTTTTTGAGCCACTTTTTCCTGATCTTCTTGCACCTGTGCCGTACAAGGAACCTGCTTTAAAAATGATTCAAGACGAGTATTGGGAGACTTTAAAACTAAATCTTCTAAATTAATATAACCAACCAATTTATTTTGCTGATCAGTCACATAAATTTGACGATGCAAGTCAATGTTTGGCTTTACTCGTTGCAAAATAGAAACTGCTTTTTCAACCGTTAAATCTTGAATTAGGGTCACAAAATCAAGTGTCATAATACCACCAGCACTATCTGCTGGAAATTTCATCAAAGACAACACTCGTTGCTTATCTTTTTTGTGCAAAATATCTAAATATTTTTTTAATTCTTTATCAGAAAGTTGATCAAATAAATCAGTTAAATCATCAATGGGAGTTTGACGTAAAATAAATGCTTTTTGCAGATCGTCAAGATGTTCTAAAATTTTTTCTTTATCATGATCAGGCAACTCTTCAAACAATTCCAATTGCTTAGGCTGAGAAAGTTTTAAAAAAAGTTTGATTAAACAATCATCTGAAAGATGAGTTAACAATTTAGCACTATCCGCAGGATGCATATCTAGAAAAGATTGCCATAATGCAATACCTTGTGGCGTTGTTTGCGCAATCACTTCATCAATGTTTGCAAGAATTGATTCATACAGGTATTTTGATTCCATAAAAAGCTCCTCATTTAAGTCCCAAAATAAACCCTAATTTTATTATTTTTTCAATAAGAATGCTGCAAAATCAAACCTGTGCCTTCATACTGTAGTACAACTTTGTAAAAAAATACACCTTCAGGCCTATAAAATTGAATTTTTTGACGCTTTTAAAGCATTATCATATACTAAACATAAGGACTTAGATCCCCGTTCAAAGCCGGGATGACATAAAAAATGAAACAAATCATCATTACTCCTACGTTAAAACTTTGAAAAACAAACGCAATATATTCATCAAATCCTTAATGACGCCAAAATGTGGGATTTAAAAATTATTAAAAGTCCATTTTAAATGTGGGGCCTTACGTGACCGATCAATCTATCAAACAAGCATCAACATTTTCAATCACCGTTGACGAGCAGAGCAATGGTCTTCGTATCGATAAATTTATCACAGCCCATTTTAGTCAATATTCTCGTTCATTTTTACAAAAACTTTTTAAAGAAAAACTGGTCACGGTTAATCAAACAAAAATAGTTAAATCTAGCTTTATTTTAAAAACAAGTGATACCATTTTTATTCAATTTCCTGGTGAATCTGACACGATAGCAAAAAAGGAAATTCCAGCAGACCTTAATGTGCAAATCATTGCAAAACATGATGATTTTTTAATCATCAACAAACCTGCAGGACTTGTTGTTCATGCACCCAATAAAAATTATAGTGAAGTAACTTTAAGCGATTGGGTCGTTGATGCACATGAAGAAATTGCACATGTTGGGCTCATTGATCGACCAGGCATTGTTCATCGTCTTGATAAAGACACTTCAGGTTTAATGATCATTCCTCGAACTAATCATGCTCACGCAACAATGACTGAAATGTTTAAAGCTCGAAAAATTCATAAAACTTATTTAGCTATTGTGCTTGGCCATCCACCAGCAACAGGAACTATCGATTTTTTTATTGGTCGTCACCATGTCATTCGTAACAAAATGCACCATTTTACAAACACAACAAAAAGAATGAACAGTCGCGATGCTGTAACACATTACAAAGTACTCACCTATTTTAAAGATTATTCTCTGGTCGAAATTAAACCAATTACCGGCAGAACACATCAAATTCGAGTACACTTTGCAGCTTTAGGATTTCCACTTTTAGCAGACATGCTCTACGGAAAATCATCAAAAATTTTAAAACGACATGCACTTCATGCACATCAACTTGAATTTGAATTTGATCATCAAAAATATCACTTTAACAGCCCAATACCTGATGATTTACAAAAAATTATCAACGATTTACAATCATTTATCATTTTTTAAATTTTCCCATCTTTGCTCAAATTCTTTTTTGATCAATTCAAGATCTTGACGATTATTAATAATTGCAGATTCATAAGTTAAAAAACGGGACTTTGTTTCAAAAGCGATTAATGGTTTATATAAAGAACCCATGATTAATGCTGACTGACTATTTGCATATTTTTTTTGTTCTCCAACGTATGCTTGTGAAAAATATGGATATCTCCAAAGATCAAACTTACAATCTGTGATCAATTTAACTTTTAATAATCGAGAAGAATTTGTATGCAGTTCATGCAAGCAGGCATTTTGAAGACTAGGACAGCCAAGCATAATAAGGTAAATCACTTTTGCATCAGAATACCTAACAGCTTCTTTTAATGTTTTATAAAAAATTTGATGCGATGTACGCAAAAAAAATTTTGCATTAATATTAGGAACAATTATTAAAATTGCTAAATAAAAAACTTTTTTATTCATATTTCTTTCCCTTTTCATTCACATGATTCATTTTCAAAATTAAAATAACGATAAACACTCAGTCGCTGCATCAGCATTACAAAACATTGTTTATATTCTCCAATCACATGCATATCATCAGTCAGGATCACATTTTCATCATGAAGCCGTGATGCTGAAGCTGTACAGTTAAAAGATCCAGTCCATACAATACTGCTATGCATTCGAGAATTAAAACCAAAAATAAAAAATTTATGATGCATAATTGGCATAAAAAAAGCATTTAAATTTGCAGCTTGATGCACAAAAATAGGAATACCACTTTGCTGCAACCATAAACCTTTTCCATATTTTTCACCCATCGAAATTTGATCAAGCACTAAACGAACTTTCACACCACGAACATAAGCGTTTACCAATTCTTGTGCTATCGATTTATCAGTCAACATGTAAACCGCAGCATCAATCGAAAATCGTTCTTCTTGAATCAACTGAATTAAATAAGCTTTTATATCATCGCGCGGTCGAAACAAAACCTGAGAAAATGAACAAAGAAAACTATGTATAAAAAATAAGCTTATAAAAATCCATGAAATATTCACTTAAACCTTTCTTCGAGCTGCGCGCCAAGAACGCATACGCTCCTGATGCTTTTGTTTTTCAAGCGCTAACTCTTCTTCAATTTTTCTTTTATTTAACCGTTCAAGCCTAACTTGTTCTTGAATTTTTTTGCAGATTTCTTGAAAATCTGTTTTAAAAAAAGTTGCAACGGGTTGACTGTAAATCAAAACAGCACTTTCACGATTTTTATCGTAAGCGGGATTGGTAAAATTCATAGATGAAATCCAAGATTTTTTATCATCAACAATCAAATATTTATTATGATTGATGCCACAAGAAGTTTTATAAATCAACGTAGGAATTTTAAATTCTTCTAACAACTCTTTAATTCCATATCCATTTCGATCTGAAGCTGCATCCATAATCACCTTGACCTTAACACCTCGAGCTTTTGCAAGAGCTAACTTTCGAGCAACTTCTTTATCCACAATGGTAAAAATAGAAACAAATATCGAAACTTTCGCTGTATCTATAAGACCATAAAAAACAGATTTCATTTTTTTTCGCTGCACAGATGCAAAAGGCGTACAATTCGCACGATACATTGAAAATGTGTAAACATGTTGCAATAAAATTATTCCAAAAATAATCTGTTTTTTAAAAACCATAATTTACACCCTTTCGTACATTAAAAAATTAAGAAAATTTCCAACGAAATTCTACCTGCCCTCCATACGTACTTGGACCATCTTTTTGTAATCGAAACGTTACATCATCTGTTGCAGAATAATCAATATCAAATTTTGTATCCTCCAAATGCGCAAAATTTGTATCAATTTTTCCTTGCAAATGCTCTGTTGCATCAACTTCAAAAATGCCACGCACACCACCACGACCAGTTTGATTAGTAAATTGAGGAATAAACCGAACATATTTTAATGATTGCAACAATCGATCAAAAACTGACTGTAATTTTATATTTGAAAGCGCAGGCCCAAAAATAATATCTTTTAATCGCTGTGTCAAAAATGCAGGAACCATTAAACTCAATGATTGATCTTCAACGCCAAGTAAAAGTAATGAAATAATTTGCTCTTCACTTAAATATGGTTGCGCTTCAAATTGTACATGAGGATCAAGAGCTGAACCCCAAGCTTTTAATGTTACTCCAAAACGTTTTAATTTTCCTTTAGCGACAAACTCAACCATTGGATCAAATAATGACTGTTCAGGAATAAAAAGAATTTTACCATCCACAATTTCAAGCGATTTAAATGGAAAATTTAAAAACCCTGAAATCAATTTAATTGAACCTAAAAGATCTGTTTTATGTAAAAGTCCTTGCACTCGCACATCAACCAATGCTTTTGCTGTTAAAAAAGAGGTATTAATTTGCAACGAATTTTTCGTAAACAAGGAAATATCAACATATGGTTGCAATGCTTGATCAACTGATGATGAAGAACTATTCATACCAGATAAAAGTTCTTGAAATTCTGTTGAAAAAATATTTTCTTTTAATTCTGCTTTTTGCATCATCAATTGCCCTTGAATCTGCAAATGTTGAGAAGTTTCAGACTTGTTAAGCAAAATTCTACCTGAGACTAAACCGTATAGACCTTTATTCCAACTCAACATAACATCATGAAGCATTAAAGGCGCATGCACAAAATTCCAATTTAAATTTTTATCAAAATAAACTTTAGCAACGGAACAAGAAATTTTTCCTTCGTACCATTCAACATCAACATCCTTGAACACTAATTTTTTTTCATAAATATTAAATTCACATGTTGCTGTCACGTTTTGTACAACATTGTACACATACGGAACTCGAATATGTGCATAATACGTTTGAATAGTTACACTACAAATACCATCCTTTAAATATCCTCGAAAAACAAAGGATCCTTCCTCTGCAAAAGACATTTTAAACAGTGGCGGAACAACATCATGAACTACTGAAAAATCAACAGAACCTACAACGTACAAAGGGTCAGTTGGATCAGTATTAAAATCAATCAATAAATTATTACCTCTATAAGCAGAAAATGATTCAAAAACATAATCAGGATACAAACGCAAAGCGCCAGAATAAGAAACATCATTCATTGTTCCACAAAATGTAACTTTTCCATCTTTTAATTCAAAATCTCCCTGCAATGCATAAAGGGTTGATAATAAAAGATTTTGAATTGTAATATTATAATGACCATGAATTATTCCTGTAGGTTCATACACAATTTCAACGTTACAATCATTTTTTAAAATTTTATAACCAGAATCAAATAGCAACTCAATATCAACTAAATTAAAAATTTTACATTTTTTTTGTTCATCACAAGCAAACACTTGAACAGCACATTTTTGTTGCTCATTCATTGCAAAAACTCCAGAAAATCCTTGTTTGTCATGCTCAGTGATCAAAATTTTTCCACCAGGAATAAGCGGCTTAGATTTGTACATGATGTTATCTAAAATCAAAGACATTTGAACTGTTTGTAAAATATTGTACAAATCACCATAAAGCGCCAAATCAACATGACCAGCAACATCACTTAAAACATCAGGAACTTGCAAATAATTTAAAACTTGTGCTGTTGCTGCAATCATAACATCACACAAACACTGAGTTGGTGTAATTTTAATTTTAATAGGATCAACAACAATAGAACCATCTTGCGATTTAAGTGCAAATTCACCAGATCCATGCTCTAATTTTCCAGCCAAAAAACCAGGAATTTCTTGCTCTAATTTACAAAAATTATAATTTAACTGCACTTGTGCACAAAGTTGTGAAATAGAATCATCAAATGGGATATCTGACAAAATGGAACCTGCAATATTTTTAACCCAAATATCACCTGAAGAACTAATCATTCCATCATGCAAATAAAACTGCATACGCGTTGCTTCTTTTTCAGAATGCATGTTACACGTGTATGGAATTTGTATACTAAAAGCATCGCAAGAACGTTTAAAATAAATTAAACCATCAGTAATTGATATGACATCATACAAGACTGGAGCATTTTTCACTTCACCAAACATCGTACGACAAAATTGTAACAATTTTTCTGGCATCTGATCAAAAATTTCCATCATAATCACATGTTCCAATGATAATGAAACTTTTAATTTACCATTCAAAAAAAGCGACAACCAAGAACCATGCACCTGTAACTTTTCTGCCACAATTGACCAAGCTGGATCAGATAAATCATTACCCTCAGATCGAGGAATAATCGAAACTCCAGAAAATACCATTTTACAAGAAATCCAGTCGATTTCATCTAGCGTTGCTCGCATGTTACATTGATAATCATGCTCAAACTGTTGCTCTATTTTTTGTGCAACAAATTGACGAAATGTCACACTTGAAGACAAATAAACAAGCGCAATAGTGCCACCCAGAAGAAGTCCCGCTAAAATATGCAAAATAATTTTGAAACGAATCCCTAAAATATTCATACACGAATAACACTTTTAATTTTGGTATTTTTAAATCAGTATACCATAATCCAAAAACAACAGCTTCTCTACCATTTTTTAAAATAAGAAGTTATGGTATATTATTTATAAGGATATTTTCACAAAAGTTAAAGTTGCTAATTCAAGGAATAACTTGCATGAAATATTTCAATATATTTTTTACTATATTGTTTATTGCAAATAATTTACAATCTTACAACTCAACTTTATTGTACAATCTACAAGCAATACAAACTGATTACATCAATGATAAAAATAACGCCTATGGTCAAACTCTTAAAAAAGGCTTTCAAAGCTTTTATAAATTATCAAAAAATTGTGGACCAATGGCTATACTACAACACAATGCCATTTCTAATCTCTTTTTACTTTCACCACAAAAAAATTTAGATAGTCAATTTAATCAATATTTAAAAAACTCACAAAATATCATGCTTGTCTATTTATATTCCAAGTTATTTCAAGATTATATTGCACAAACACAAGATCTGATCGAACAAGCATTAAATTCTTTAGATTACTGGGAAATTGAAAAATTTTATGACAAGTTACCAACTTTGCGCAAACATCCTATTTACTGGTACCATTCTCCAGCTCAAAAAAAATCGGTCTGCAATCATGCTCAAGTTTTAAAAAAATTAACCGATGAAGCAACTTTACTTTTGGGTATTGCATTGCACGGACAACATCAATTATTGCAAATTCAAGATAGTTCTGACCTTGAATTCAGACTTTTACAAGCAATAGAACCACTCAATAAACATTTTCAAACCTTACAACTTCCAAACTCTGAGGCATCAGAAGCACTGTTTCAAAATACCATCTGGATTCATCAAAATATTCAAACTTTAATGCAAAATCATCAAGCAGTATTGCAAACTCATGCGCAACCACATCACATTATTCGTCATGGATTTTTATACAGCTGTATCGCATTGACTGCCATTGGAACATATGCTTTATACAAAAAACATGAAATTAATATGCCAAGGTATCAAGAAAAAACCATTGAAGCATGGAATTATTTTTTAAAAGAATATATTCAAGAACCTGCAGCAGAAGTAAAAGATGCATTATGGGATCAACAAAATCAAAAATTAATTAAATTAAAAAAGCCTGATAATTTACCAACTGAACATTCTTTTAAAACGTGGTTAATCGATTCACGCTTGAATAGCGTTTTTGTATGGTTTAATCAAATCGTAGGCAATCTTTTTGATTGTGCAAATCAAAATTTTGAAGTTATGGACAAATCTTTAAAGCAACAACAATTAACTATTGCTATGGCAGCAATTGCACCCGCAGCACTGGGCGCTTTTGGCGCTTACTACGGAACGAAAAGCATTTATTTAAAACACATTAAACATGAATCTTGGTACAAACCAATGCAAATGATTGTTCGTGAAATCGATAAAACATTAAATAAGTTAACTTCTCAAAATCATGTTTCTTTTGCAGATGATGGTATGATGCACGTTTTAACACGTCGATTAAAAACATACATTTCTTGCTTGCCCAATGAAGAGCTACAATTAATTCAACAAGATTTACAGGAACTTTCAGCGTATCATCTCAACTACCAACAAAAACGTGGTGTTTTAGATCGCATGTATCGAACTTATGAGTTTTTAAAGTAACACTTAAATTTGATTTGATCCCCGTTCAAAGCCGGGGATGACAAAAGAAGCACTTTGATCCCCGTTACCGCCGACGCCGTTGGCTATGACGAACAAGTACGACAGAGTCCGACGAAGCCTTTGCGAAGATGGAAAGCCGCCTGTCCGTCAAAGCTGTAAGCGTAGACTGAAGGAATGACAAGATAAGAAAAGATAATGTTAATTTTAATTTTGAATGCCATGGTCGATAAGCAAAACTTTTTGTCTATTTAGGTTCTAAGCGTAAATTGAAAAAATAATTATGAATCACATTTTTATTTTTAATATTGTGATACATTCCTTTGTCATTCCCGGCTTTGAACGGGAATCAAGTTTTTACCTTTGGGTATTAAAGCAAAAACTATTCGATTAATTTAAGAAGTTTTTTTTCAAGTGCAGACATTTTTTTATAATCATCATCTTCATGATGATCATGTCCTAAAAGATGGCAAATTCCATGCACCAACATCAAATTCATACGATTCTCAAAGTCACCACCAAGCTCATGTTTGTTATCAAACACATAGGGCAATGAAATTAAAATATCGCCTAAATTTTTATCTTCATCTGATCGAGCAACAATTTTTTTTCCAGCTTTTGCATCAAGATGATAGGGAAATGATAAAACATCTGTCGGTTTATTTTTATTCCGAAATTGCTGATTATACTTTTGCATTGTACGATTTGTAGTCAATAAAATACCTAAATCAAAATCACTATATCGTAAAAAATCTAAAATTTTTTCAGCTTTTTTACGATATGCAATCGTTGAAAATGGAATATTTTTTTGACGATTTTTAATCGTAATCATACAACTCACTTTTATTTTAATTTAAGAATTTGGGCTCTCTACCATTAAATTCATAACTAATTCTACTAAATATGGTAAGAATATTTTTTTACCATATTTTAAATTAACTTCAATAATTTTAGAATAATCATCAGTTTCTTCTAAAAATAAAAAACTAATAATTCGAATTGACAGCGCTAACTCTTCAAGAATTGATTTACAATGCTCTTGCTGTTCTGCAAGCTTTGTAAGCAATTCAATCGCCAATTTTGCATTTTTATTATACTCAAATTGACGACATTTTTTCTATTTGTTTCAATTGAAAAGTGACGTTAACATTCATACAATCTTTTTCTTTGTTTTGAGGTAAACGAAAAAAATAATAATTTTGCAAAGAAATAAAATTACAAATCAAAAAAAATATTTTTTTCATGTTTATATTTTTTGTTAAAAGTTTTATAAAAAAAATACATAATTTTAAATCTTTTCATAAAAAAGGCCACCTTTTCAAGCGGCCTTTTTGCAAAAAAACTAAAATTAACAAGCTTGTAAATTCAAGCCTGAACCTTCAAGTTTTGATAATGTTTGATAAATTTCTGTTAAAGCTGTAACAAGTTCTTCTGATGTAATTTGATTACTATTAATTTTATCAGCAAGTGCTTGGAACATGCCAACTGTAACATTCCACAATTCTTCTTGTGAAGCATCTAAAATTTTGCAAGTAAAAGTAATTGTAATTATTGGATTTACAGCAGGAGTAACATCTTGCATAGTTGCTGAAACATCTTCTGATACTGTTGCAATTTCAGCTTGTTCATCAACAACACTTTTGTTTACTTCTTCTGTTGCTTGTTCTTCAACCGCTTGAACAACAGCTTCTTCAACAAATTCAACTAATGGTTCTTGTAATGTTGAAACAGAACCAAACAAATTAAAACCTGCAATAATTGCTTCTTGCATTTCTTTAACAAAAATTAAAAATTTTTGATAGATATCACTTCCTGCAGAGCGTACTGAATCTTCATTCATTTCTTTAATCAAGCCACGCAATTTTTCATTAAATTCTGTTAATGTTTCAACATTATTTGTATCTTTTGCTTGAACTACATACTGCCAAGTGTATTTTTTTGGTTGAAATTCTTCTGCGCAAACAACAGAAGTAACAAGCATTGAACAAAGTAAAATATTTTTCATTTTCAAGACCTTTCAAAAAAAAGTATTATTTTTAAATTTAAAAAAGAACTGTCAAAAAATTACCTCCTCCTTTCAACAACAATGACTCAAAATTTTTTTATTTTTTAATTTCAACAAGAAAAGAGTAAGCAAAAACATCGATTTAGTCAACGTAAACACTTACTCTTTTTTTATTTTTTTTAATCAATTTATAAAAGTTGAAGTAAAATATTCCACACTTCATTTTCTGAAATAATTGAACTTTCACATCGTTGCATATTTGTAACAATATTTTGCGCTTTACAAACACCTTTAATAATTGCTTGATTCTGTAAAATTAAATCTGTTTGTGCTTTTGTAGCACCGCAAATAGTTAAAGTTTTAATCTCAGTTTTGAGTGAAAGTTGTGCACCAGTTTTTAATTTACGAACTTGACTAATCACATCAAGCAAAACATTCATTTGTTTTTCAACAACTTCATCTGATTTTTTACCACTTGCAAATTGAGTTAAATGGATTGAAGATGTTTTGTAACGTGCTACAAAAATTTGTTGATACAAATATTCAGTAATGTGTGGTAAATATGGGCTATAAAGCTGTAAAATAGTAAATGCTGTATGATTTAAAGTCCACATCGTAGCATTAACATCTTCTGCTATGTAATTTGTTGGATTAAAAAATTGATCTTTAATAATTTCTAAATAATTATCACAAAAATCATGCCAAAAAAGTTTTTCAACGGTTTGTAATGCTAAACTAAATTCATTTTTTTCAAAATGTGCATGATATTCTTGCAAACTTACATTCAACCGATCAAGCATCCAAATATTGACTAACCCTATATTTTTAGGTTGCTCTGCAGGAATTTGATGAGCTTGATTATTAATGTGCACAAATTTTAAAGCATTCCACAACTTCGTTAAAAGTTTTTGACCGATACCAATCTGTTCTGGCGAAAAAGCGACATCTTGACCAAGCGTTCCTGAAGCTGTCCAAAAACGAATCGCGTCAGGAGCATATTGCGTTAATAATTTTTCAGGTTCTGTTGGCGCATTGTCTTTTGATTTTGAAATTTTTTCTTTATTTTCACTAAGCACATACCCTGAAATAACAATATCATGCCATGGCAAGGTTTTATCATGCATCCAAGATTTTACAATCGTATAAAAAGCCCACGTACGAATAATATCATGCGCTTGCGGACGCATACTCATCGGAATAAAATTTTGATTTTCGCTCAAAGCTGGAGACGACATCGACAAAAATGGAGATTGTCCATCTTCCTTATACAATGCTTTGCAAATGTAAGGAGTTAGCGATGATGTATTCCAAGTATCCATAACATCTTTTTCTGGACGAATATTGATACTTTTACACTGATTGCAAGGTTTATTGTACGCTACCTGTTGCGGATCTATTGGAAGTTCTGAAACATCTGCAAGCAAAATCGCTGAACAGTCATTGCAGTACCAAACTGGAAATGGTATACCAAACACTCGTTGCCGAGAAATACACCAATCCCATGAAAGATTTTTTACCCAATCATCAAATCGAGCTTTCATGTGCAAAGGATACCAATTAATTTTTTCTGCAACTTTTAAAAACTCTTTTGAATACTGCACCACTTTAATAAACCATTGTGGCAAAATTGCATATTCAATTGGATGTTTACAACGTTCATGCACATTTACTGAATTTTGAATCTGTTTTTGATTTAAAATTAAATTTTGTTCTTGCAACAATTCAATCACTTTTTTACGAGCATCTGCAACATTTAAACCTACAAGAAGTCCAGCTGATGGCATAAATTTTCCATCAAAACCAATAGATGGCACATGAGGCAATTTATGTTTTTTATACCATTCAATGTCTGTTTTATCACCAAAAGTACAAACCATAACCAACCCTGAACCTTTTTCCATCACAACAGTTTCGTCAGGTAAAATAGGAACAGATTGACCAAACAATGGCACAATCGCTTGTTTATTTTTTAAATATGTAAATCGTGCATCATCAGGATGAAACAAAATTGCAACACATGATGGTAAAAGTTCCGGACGCGTTGTTGCGATTATAATTTTTTCATCATCGGTAGTTTTAAACGCAATGTCATGAAATATTGTTGACTGCTCCATGTCATCAAGTTCTGCTTGTGCAACGGTTGTGCGACATTGCGTACAGTACAATGCTGGCTCACTTTTAATGTAAGCATAGTCTTTTTTTACTAAATCAATAAATGACTCTTGAGCAATTTTTGCAACATCAGGCGCAATTGTTGAATAAGTTTTTTCAAGTTCTGCAGAAAGACCCATCGTTCGCCACAAATGAACAAACTTTACTTTCATTTCTTCGGTTGTTGACAAACAAAGATCAATAAATTTTTCGCGACCTAATTTTGAAACGTTCGTGTTATGTTTTTTTTCTACAAAACGTTCCGTTGCCAAACCATTACAATCGAATCCAAAAGGATAAAAAACATTATGACCCGTCATACGCTTGTATCGAGCAATAATGTCAGTTTGTGTATAGGAAAAAATATGACCAATGTGTAACGATCCAGAAACCGTTGGAGGTGGTGTATCAATCGTATAAGTTTTAAAATTTAAATTTTTTTGACGATAAATTTGATGCGTTTGCCAAAGTTGGCGCATTTGTTGATCATACTCAAGATGTAAATATCTATTTTCCATAAATTCTTCAGACGTTTTTTATAACTGTTTTTTTAAAATTTTATTCTTTTTCAAAGTACGCTAAATTTGCAAAATAGTCAAAACAGATACCAATAATCATGAAAAAGGATAAACTATTTTTAAAGTATTACTTTTACCTAAAAGGATTTTTTATGAGATTAGAATTTATTGATGGCTTGCGTATTATCATTATCGCATTTTTAGCCTACATTCCAACAATTACGTTTTCAGGTTGGTTTGAAGCATGGATTGCAAAAAAAAATGGCGATGATGTACCAGAACAATTTGGTTTTTTAACACTTGACCCAATGATTCATTTTAATGTTATTGGTTTTGGAATTTTACTCATCGGTCAACTTTTTGGCGATTATTTACCATTTTTTAAAGATCTTCCAGGATGGGGTCGTTACATTCCACTCAATCCATCTGAAAATAGCCGTGGAAAAATTTTACTGCAATTTACAGCACGCGCAATTGCACATTTTATACTTATGTTTACAGCTTTTTTTATACTTATTGGCTTTGCCAAAATAACACTTTCAACATCAACAAGTAATTTAATTCAAACAAATTCATCAATTTTTCAAGCGGTTTCTTCAGTTATATTTTTTCTGTACAAACAAAATTTTGTTTTGTGCGTCATTTATGCAGTAATTGGTTTATTTCGAGCACTACTGTTTGCCTATTTTCCACAGTTTCATCTTTTTTCATCAAATCACTTTATTTCAGCAACTCTTTTATTAATTTTATTTGTCATCGTCGGTTCACAAATTTTTGAAACCATTTTAAGCAGTCTAATGGCACTTCTTTCTCATGCTTTAATGATAAAGTAAGGATATATTTTTATGAATAAAATAATTTCACCAAAAACACAATCTGACTTAGAAATTTTAACTTTAGGCATTGCACAATGTGTTCCGCAAAGCGATTTAATAAACAAATTAGAATCTGGCAAAAAATTACAAATTAAACTTGGCATGGATCCGACAGCTCCAGATTTACATCTGGGCCATGCTGTTGTACTTAAAAAAATGAAACAATTTCAAGATCTAGGTCATGAAACAATTTTTTTAATTGGAGATTATACAGCTCGCATTGGTGATCCAACGGGAAAATCAAAAACTCGTCCACCTTTAACAGAAGAGCAAATTTTGCTTAATGCAAAAACATATTTTGCTCAAGTTGGAAAAATTTTAGACCTTTCAAAACTTACTATTGTGTACAATTCTTCATGGCTAAGCAAATTAACCTTTGCAGACGTTATTAAAATGTGCAGCAAAATTACAGTTGCTCGTTTAATTGAACGTGATGATTTTAAAAAACGTTTAGCAGAAAACAGTCCAATTGCCATGCATGAATTATTGTATCCTATCATGCAAAGTTACGATTCAGTTCACTTAAAAGCTGATGTTGAGCTTGGCGGTACTGATCAAACATTTAATTTACTATGTGGCAGATTTTTACAAGAGCAATATGACCAAGAAGCACAAGTTGTTCTTACCGTACCTTTACTTGAAGGTTTAGATGGCATTGAAAAAATGTCAAAATCACTCGGTAATGCAATCGGATTGTTCGATCAACCGTCTGATGCTTACGGAAAATTAATGTCAATTCCTGACCATTTAGTTTATCGTTATTTTTTGCTGTTGCTTGACCGCAGTGAAAACCAAATTCAAGAATTAAAAAATCAAGTTGAAATGCAAAAAATTCATCCCATGGATTTAAAAAAACAGATGGCTCACGAAATTGTAACAACCTTTTGGTCAAAAACAGATGCTGATGTAGCGCAAGCACAATTTCAAGCATTGTTTCAAAATAAAGATTTGTCACAAGCGACAGAAATTCAACTTGATGCTTCATTTTTTAAAGAAAAAATTTGGATTGTAAAATTGTTGCAAGCTTTAAATGCAGTACAAAGTTCTTCTGAGGTTAAACGTTTAATTGAATCTGGATCAATTACGATTGACGATACTGTTATAGCTGATTTTAAAGCAGAATTTGCGGTACATTCTGGAATGATTATCAAAGTAGGAAAACATAGAATTTATAAAATTGCTTAAAAAATTTATTATAAAAAGCATTTAGGATTATACATGCAAAAAAAACATATATTTTTTACATTTACTTTTTTTTTATCAATTCTTTCAGATTGTTTTGCAAAAAAACAAATGGAAACCCTTCAATCTTTTGAATTTATAAATAAAGATGGTCAAGTTTGCTCAGAGCTTCTTGAAATATTAAAATTAACAAATGTCCAAACTGATGGGTCATTATCTGATATTGTCAACAAAACTCAAACAGCATGGCTACGAAAACCAGGTACAGAGCGCTGGGAAATAGATAAATTAATTACAGAGCATAACGCAGAATTAAAAACATTGTTTCATGCTATGAAAATGTATGATGAATTCAAACCAACTACCAAACATTATACCCATTTATTAGTTCTTGGAGCTTTATTTAAAAGAATGGATCAACGTTTTACGCATGCAATTGAACTTTATAAATCTGGCATTCATTTTGACAACATTGTCTTACTTGCAGGTGCACGACCAGCAGTTGCACAGCAAGGTGAAAACATACAAACATTTTTAAATTATTCTAAATTGCAAACTCTTGAAAATATTCCGCAAACAGAAACTGAAATGCTTCAATTTATTTATACCTATGCAAGCATGCCTGAAGCTATGCGAAAAATTCCTGTACAAATTATTAATGCACCAATGCAAACAACAACATCAGGAAAATTAACCCGTCCAACAACAGCTGATACCTTTATCGAATGGATAAAAACTAATCCAAAACTTGGAAACTGTTTAGCAATTTCAAATCAGCCATACATTGAATATCAACAGAGTGTTATCGCAAGATTTTTACCATCCAATTTTTCAATCGAAACTGTAGGCGCTGCTGCTTCAAAAAATGAAGAGGAGCCTGCCTTAATACTTGATACGCTTGCACGAATTTTATATCAAGAACAACAACGATTACAAAAAAAATAAATTTTTAAAGCAAATTAACAAAAAAGAGAGGAAGTTTTTTACAACTTCCTCTCTTACTTTTTCAAAAGAATCTTAATTCTTTATTTCAAAGTTTTATTGACCCATGATGTAATTATAAACTGTTTGATTTGGAGTGTTTGATGGTTCCACACCAATATTGCTCTGCGCTTTTTGAACAGCAGCCATTGAACCCGGAAGATCTTGTGCAACCGCAGATTCCATTTGCGCTTGAGTTGCCCCAGCAGAACCAAATTGATTGCCACCGCCAGAACCACTACCACGGCCAGAAACTACACCAACTGGACCTTTTGCAATCTCTGCACGAAGTTGAGCTTTTCGCTGTGCAGCAGAAGCGTCAATTTGTGTAGATATCAAAGATACTACAACAAATAAAAATAATTGTTTTTTCATTTTAATTCCTTAACTTAACAAATCAATTAATTAAAATGCTATTTCAAATTTACCCCAGACCAACCATTGATTTAATGAACGGTTGCTTGTTGTAAATTCATATGATCCACCAACAGACAATTGTGGTTTGTAATCACTTTCAAATGCATAACCCAATACTAAGTATGGAGTATTTGTGATTGTGCCAGGTGTTGCAACTGATTCATAATTAATTTCATCTGAAGAAATTGCAAAATCACTATAGTTTGTTGCAACTAAGTTATTACCAGCAATTGTTACCAATGATGTAGGAGTTGTAACAGGAGTTACACGAGATAAATTATCTACAACATTGTATGCAGTTGTTTGAGAATCATTATAGATTGTTCTGTTATTGTTTAACGCAATACCAGAAATATATGATGAATCAGCAAATGCAGGAGCTTGTGTCCATTCACATGCTAATTGTACACAATCTGTTTGGCGCGCAAACACGTTCCAACCAAGTTCAGCTCTGAAATGTTCACCTTGGAAGTAAACAGCTTGGTTCAAGCGACCTTGGAATTGTGGTTTGATGTAGAAATCAGTTGTGAATACGTTAATACCAGGAGTATATTGACGATCTGCAAGACCTGGACCTGTAGGAGCTGTAATTGTATTAGCAAGAACTAATGCAGCTGTGTATGCATCTTCATTTTCCCAAACCATCATATAACGTGACCATTCATTGCCAAGCAAGTCGAATGAACGTTTTTGAGTGTTACGGAACAAGTAACGAGCACAAGCATCAATACGATACCATGCTGAATAATCTGCTTCTTCTGAAAGCATAACTTCAGTACATGAACCTGTCATGATACCAGCGTGTTGACCGTTACCAACAACTGCCGGAGCAATGTAAGTAGCGCAACCTTTGTTACCTGTAGGGATAACAACACCAAGGTACCAGTTAGTTGAAGCACAATCACCACACATCCATTGATATCCGAGTGAAAGCTCGATATCTGCTAAACGTGTAATTTTTTGGCAACCGCAAACTTTACCATAGTTCCAAGCACTTTGATTGAAAGCTTCTTCAACGTTTGCTGGAGGAGTTTGATCACTTGCACGAGTTGTATTTGTTACACCTGCTGCATCTGTTGCGTTAGGGAATCCTGAACCGATATATGCTAAAGCCAATGAAGGAACAGGAGTTACGCTCGCTGTTGCTGTAGGGCTATAAGCTGTTGGGTTTAAAGCGTTTGTTGTATTAAATGTTACAGCAACAGAAGCTGCTGCACCACCACCAGTTAATGTACCTGTAGGGTTTGCTGTACCAAACAATGCTGGAGTTGTTGTTGCATTCATTTCTTGAGCTTCTGTTTCAATTGTTTCATTCAATGAGAATTTTGAACGAACGTTTTGAACCGCTGTTGAAATTACACCAAACCAGCCATTTTTGTCATCAGAGAATTGATAACGTAAAGCTAAACCTGCACCAACGTGTGAATATGAATATGTTGGGCAAATTGTGCTTTTAAATGCTGGAGAAGTTACTAAACCAGATCCACCATTATCACCACTTGCTGAAGCGCCAAGCGGTTCAAACAATGCTGCAAATGTGATACCAAAGTTCCAAGGCAAAATTTTGCTTGTATCTTTGTTTGTATCAAATTTATAAGTCGCAGCATCACCATACATTAATGGCGTAGCATCAGCTGTACCAGCCGCTACATATGCAACCCCATTACCGATTTGATCACCAGCTGTTGGTGTTGTACCTGCTTGAACAACAGATTCAGCAACAACTTGTGCAAATGTATGTAAGTTTGTACCAGAAGCAACACTACCATCAAATGTCAATGTAGAATGACCATATGGTAAGTAGTAAGCTGCAGCTGCTGAACATTTAGTAGATTTACCACCAAATACTTCAATTTCGAAAGCGCCATGCTTATCTTCTCTTTCAAGATTGTACAAAAGATTTGAGTTAAAAGCTGACACTAACTCTGGAGAAGCTGCTTGGAAGTGTGGAGTTACTTGTAAGAACGTGTGACCGTGTTCAGGTGTGCAAAGTGTGCTGCATGAATCTGAAGCACATGTTGTTGAACAAGATGAAGCACAAGATGAACCGCATGAAGTAGGTAGAACAGCGCCTGTTGTAAATAACAAGGCTACTGAGAGTAAGAAAATTTGCTTTTTCATAGTCTCCTCAATGGATTTTTAATTTGAATACATTACGATACTTTTCTTTTTTCGGCCGAGTTTGTTGTACACTCCTCCTTTCATCACCTTTAAAAATTTTTTATCTCGAACATATAATTTTTTTCTCCTCTTTGGGTAAGCTCATTTGAAGTTCTAGCAATTTTTTTTAGGGTAAGTCAACTTTTTCATAGATAATTTCTCTGATTTTTTTTTTGGGGTATACTGAATAGATCAAAGTTTTGTTTTTGTAAAAGGAAAAAAATATGTTTCCAAAAGTTAAAGGAGTTGCTGATAATTTTTTTGATATGCCATATTGGTCTGGTGTAATAAAAAAAATTGAAGCACATTTACAATGTTATAATTTCTCACAGATCAACATTCCGATTTTAGAACATGTATCACTTTTTGAACGCGGCTTAGGTTATGAAACTGATGTCGTGAGCAAACAAATGTTTATCATGCAATCGAAAAGTGCCGATCCTGATCAAAAAAATGATGCAATTTGTCTTCGTCCGGAAGGCACTGCTGGCACAATGCGTGCATTTTTAGAAAATCAATCAAACATAACGCTGCCAGCACGCGTATATTGCTATGGTCCCATGTTTCGTTATGAGCGACCACAAAAAGGCCGAATGCGTGAATTTCATCAATTTAATTTAGAAATGCTGGGTGGCGAATCAATTTTGTATGATGCGCAAAATATTAAAATGCTGCAAACCTTATTTGCACAAACATTAAACGTCCAAAATTTTATTTTAAAAATAAATTTTTTAGGACAATCTGATGATCGCAAAAAATTTAGCGCTGCCTTTGTTGCGTTTCTACAACAAAAAAAAGAATCTTTATGTGATGTTTGTAAAACACGACTTCACACAAATCCACTTCGAATTTTAGATTGCAAATCAACAGAATGCCAAACGATTTTTGCTGGCGCACCAAAGCTTTCTGACTTTTTTTCAGATGCCACAGCACAAGAATGGAAAACACTGCAAGAAACACTCCAAGAACTTTCAGTCAATTTTGAAATTGACCATAATTTGGTTCGTGGCCTTGATTATTACAATAAAACAGTTTTTGAATTTGTATCAGTCAACCTTGGTGCACAAAACACATTTTGCGGTGGCGGTCGTTATGATGGCCTTGCGCAGCAACTCGGCAGCAAAACGGAAATTCCAGCATTTGGTTGTGCAATCGGACTTGAACGACTTGTGATGATTTTGCAGTCACAACAACAAAATTTAGCAATTCCTGCACCAGTATTAACCTGTATCATTCCTCTTTCACAGGCCCAAAACAAATTAGCATTACACCTGGCAGATTATTTAACATTGCACAAAAAAACCGTTGAACTGTTGCTTGATGATGCAAAAATTAAAAACAAAATGAAAAAAACAAACGACTTAAAAGCAACATGGGCATTACTTCTTGGTGATGATGAGCAAAAAAACAATACCGTAACTATTAAAAACATGATTACGGGAGCACAAGAAACTGTATCTGCAAAAGATGTTGTGTTAAAAATTTAGCACAATACACATAAAAACTGCGCTAGGGCATGTCGAAATAAAAAGAAAAAATAAGTTGCAAAAATGACAGCATCAAAGCGATCTAAAAATCCGCCATGCCCTGGCAAAATTCGACCTGAATCTTTAATATTTGCTTGACGTTTTAAAAATGATTCAAAAATATCACCCATAAAAGCTAAAAAGCAGGTGATTAGTACCAGCACAATCATAAATGGCCATGACAAACAAATTTTATCTGCAGAAATTGCAAACCAAAATGTTACCAAAGCTCCAATCAAACCACCAATAAATCCTTCAACCGTCTTTCCTGGACTGATTTTTGGAATAATTTTATGAGCTCCAAGCAATGAGCCAACCATGTACGCTGTACCATCAAATGCAAAAACAATAACAAACATGTAATAAATTAAATTACGAAAACATCCATGATTATTCATGTAAATCAAAAGACCAAATGGTAAAATTGGATACCATGGCATAATGAACCAAAACCAAAAATCATTAAGTTTGAATAAATTTTTCCACTCAAACAATAAAATCATACATAAAATTGAAAACAACAAAAAAGAAAATGCAACAGGCGGCAAATAAAAAAACACATACCAAAAAACTGCACCAATAATGCTACCCGTGATAAAACGTTTTATAAATTCTTGCATACACTTTTTCCTTTTTTAATTTAAATGCTAACAATTTTGCAATCCAAATGCATTCGGAATATACGTTAACTCTGGCGCTTGATGATCTTGCACATGCAACAAAGCCACATCAAAACGCAAGATTTTATTGCGCGTAGCTTCATGACGATCCGCAATAAAAAAACGGGCAACTTTAATAATTTTTTGTTGCTTTGCATAAGGAACTAAATTGTGAAGAGATACTTTAGAGTTTTTTCGCGCTTTAACTTCAACAAACACAATCACATCATCCTTTTGAGCGATGATATCAATTTCGCCAAAAAATTTTTTGTAATTACGCTCAAGAATTGAAAAACGTTGGTTTGCAAGATATTTTGAAACGATCAATTCTGAATCTTGACCAAATTTTTGTGTCATGAATATTCTAAATTATGCTAAAAAAAATGATGCACCGCGAGCTTTACGTTCAGGTGTCACAAGATCTTTTTTATCTTTAACAGCATGATCCAAATTTAATTGAATTATGAATGGTCGAGTTTTTGGATTTTCAACAATTTTAACCATTTCATTGCAATAAGAAAGATACAGCTCAAGGTTGGCAATATCTTTAAACTCTTTTTCAATGAATTCAATGCGTTTACGAGCGCTGCTAAATTTTTTTAATTTTAAATACGTATCTAAAACATAAACTTCATGATCAAACAATCGCTGACGACAAGAATTATAAATATTTTGCGTTTCTGTTTTGAATTTTTCATCTTTTACTTTTTGCAAAAACAATAACGCCGCTGACATCGTGCGTTGCGTTAATGTTTGATCGCGATCGAAATCAAGACTCAAAAGAAAATTACACAAAATACCTTTGTACATGACATACTCAGATTCTGCACAACCAGGATACAGCATGCTAAATTCTTCATACGCCATCAAAGATTTTTCATAATCTTTAATGCCAAACAAATAATCCGCAAAATCTAATTTATAAACTTTAATTTTTTCTTGTGATTTTGATTGGCTAATCAAATGAAAGAAAACTTTAAACACAAGATCATTATCTTGAATCAACTCATGTTTGCCATATTCTAAAGTTTTTTCCAACTGTTCTTCAGTCATATTTTTAACCAAAACGCCAGGGTAAGGATACTCAGGTTTTGCAGGAGCTCTTGATGAACGGGTTAAAGCATTATATTTAGAGTAAATCTCAAGGGTGCCAAAAAGTGCTAAAATGACACATGCTTTAATAAATTTGATGGTCATGCTGATAACCTTTTGTCTTTTAAAAATCAATCGAATATTCTCTTTCAATCTAACAGATGTAAGGGGTCTTTTCAAGCGCAGGTTCCTGCAAATATTTCATACCATGAAACTTCTATGCTAAGCTGCTGATATTGCAAGCAAAAAATGTAAGGGTTGAATTTTAAAGGTACGATATGAATCAAAGTATTTTACAAATACTGATCAATGATGGGATCATTAAATCTGAGTCTATTGCTTCGTATGAACAAGAAGCTGCCGTCTCTGGGGTATCCATCATCACCTACCTTTTAGATCACAAAATTATTGTTCAAAAAGATTTAGCACAAGCTTACAGCAAAGATTTAGGCATTTTATATGTTGATCAAGTCACTGAAGCCATGACTGATGCAACACTACTGAGCAAAATTCAATTTCAATTTTTACGTCAAAATAATGTTATACCCATTATTATCAACGAAAAAATATATATCCTAGCCGCCGATCCTTACAATATTGCCCCGATTGATGAACTCATTTTAATTTTAGGAAAAAATGTTGGTAAAGCGGTTGCACCATCAGCCATTATTATGGATGCCATCAATAGATTTTACCCACTTGAGGGAACAAAAGAAATGATTGATGAGCTTGAAGAAGACAGCAAACTTCTTGAAGGTGAACTTGATCTTGGCTCCATTGAAGATCAAGATGTTTTAAGCATGGCTAGCAAAACTCCTGTTGTAAAATTAGTTAATCATCTTTTATTTCAAGCAGTCAAACGTGAAGCTTCCGATATTCATGTTGAACCTTATGAAAAAGAAGTTCGTGTACGTTATCGCATTGATGGCGTTATGTTTTTAGCACTCACGCCGCCAAAGCGAATTCAAAGCGCTCTTGTATCTCGTTTAAAAATCATGGCAAATCTAAACATTGCCGAAAAAAGAAAACCTCAAGATGGTCGTATTGAAATTAAAGTTGTGGGTAAAGAAATTGACATTCGCGTTTCAGTGCTGCCTGTAATTCATGGGGAACGAGTTGTAATGCGTCTTTTGGACAAATCAAGAACTTTTGTAAAATTAGAAACTCTTGGTTTTTCACAGCGTGATTTTAAAGTTTTAGAGCATAGTATTTCACAGCCGAATGGTATCGTACTCGTTTCTGGTCCAACCGGTTCTGGTAAAACCACGACACTTTACTCAATTTTATCTCGCGTAAATTCTCCCGAAGTTAATTTAGTCACTGTTGAAGATCCTGTTGAATATCAAATCCCAGGAATCAATCAAGTTCAGGTCAATGAAAAAATAGGCTTAACCTTTGCCGCAGCACTTCGTTCTATTTTGCGTCAAGATCCTGATATCGTCATGATTGGTGAAGCTCGTGATAACGAAACTGTGCAAATTGCCGTGCAAGCATCACTTACGGGTCACTTAGTGTTTAGCACAATTCACACAAACAATGCTCCCGCAACAATTACACGTTTAATCGATATGGGAATTGAGCCATTTTTAATTGCTTCATCGGTTACTGCAATTTTAGCACAACGACTTGTAAGAAAATTATGTGATAAGTGCAAAGAAAAATATCAGCCAACACCAGATTTAATTGAAGCTTTACATATCAGTCCTGAACAAGCTTCAAAAATTACTTTTTATAAAGCTGTCGGTTGTCCTTCTTGCATGAACTCTGGATACTCTGGACGATTGCCAATTTTTGAAATCATGGCAATGACTACAGCTGTTGCAAATTTAGTTATTGCTCGAGCTGATTCATTAAAAATTCGCAATCAAGCACTTAAAGATGGTATGACAGAGCTTGTTGCTGACGGTATTGCAAAAATTGAAAAGGGCTTAACAACCATTGAAGAAGTATTGTCAGTTGCCTCTGTTGATCAAGAACAAGATTTTTAAAAAAAACATTTTTTAATTTTATTGTTTTTAAAATTACTTTTTTGATATTTTTCAAAAATAGAAATGATTGCTTTGCGAGGGATTCATGTTGAAATCATATCAAATAATTATACTTTTTATGTACACTTTTTACTCAAGCATTTCTAAACCTCTTGCAACAATTGAAGTATTAAAACAAGAAGATAGCACTCCTTGCATCGCTCAACAATATAATTCATGGGGGCCAATTCATGCACCTATCACAATTGTTCAAAATAGCGTTATTGGTGACATGGAAAAAATTTTAAATCCAACAACTCTTTTAAGCTGTTTTAAATCTCATTGGTTTAAAATTACTGCAGGAACAATATTAACAATCTATCTTTGGATTTTATATCAAATTCGTTTTACTTGTTTACTTATAAAACAACACGATGCTTGGTGCAATTGGAAATCAATTGTTCCCATAACTCATTTACAGCTTGCCACACATGAAGATCTTGTTGGACAACTAAAAAAGGATATATTTAAAAAATATGCTCATAATTATTATCAAAATACCGTTCATGGATTTTTAACATTGTTTATTCAAGAAATTCAACAAGAACTCATTCTTTTAGACACTTATTTAAAATGGCAAAATATTATAGAAATGATCTCTTGTTCTAAATTTTTTAATTTTCCATTCACGATTACAACTATTGAAGAAAAAAAAGCACGACTTCATTTTCTTTTGGAAATTTTTGCAACACAACAAACTGAAAAAATATAATTTCAAACAATTTTTGTTGCACAAACAAATGAAAATCAAAAACCCTTCAACTTGGAATAAGCTGAAGGGTTAGGGGGGTGAATGATACTCAAAAGTATCATTCGATTAGGGACGTTTTTTCTGGTCAAAATAGTAACAAGGGCACACAACTATGTCAAGAGCTAATTTGCATCCAATCAAGCAATCGAGCATAAAGCCCTATTAGCTTAAGCTTTTTCCTTGCATAAAATTTTTTATTTTCTCAAAAGAATCTAAAGATTTTTGTAATTGTGCTGTCGTTGCTGTTTCAATAATTTTTCCATGCGCCATTAAATAAATCGTGCAATTTAAATTTTGCAACAAACCAATATCATGTGTTGCAATTACAATCATTATTTTTTGTGCCGCAAGCTCTGCAATAATTTGTGCAACTTGCTCGGTTAGTTGAGGATCAAGTGCAGATGTTGGTTCATCTAAACATAATAATTTTGGATTCATACACAATGCTCGAGCGATTGCAACGCGTTGCTTTTGACCACCCGATAACGATATAGGATAATTTGTTGCTTTTGAATCCATTTCAAAACGCTGCAACATTTCATGTACAATTTTTTTTGCATCATTTTCTGTTTTTTTTGCAACCATTATTAATGGTAATGTTAAATTTTGTTCAACTGTTAAATGAGCAAAAAGATTAAAATCTTGAAAAACCATACCAACTTTAGAAAAATCAATAGATTGCTTATCAAGCATCATAGATCCTGCATCAATTGATTCTAAATTAGACAACACGCGAAGCATTGTTGATTTGCCAACACCAGACTGCCCCAAAAGAACAATGATTTGTCCTGGAGCAACGTCAAACGAAATGTCATCAATAATTTTTTTACCGTGAAATTTTTTTATAATATTTTTAACGATGAGCATATTTATTCAACTTTTTATCAAGCATTGAAACCAATAAACTTATAATTGACGTAATACTTAAATACATAAATCCTACCGCAAAATAAACGGTTGGTGCATCATATGTATGAGATAAAATAATCTGCCCTTGCTTGCTCAATTCATAAACACCAATAGTAGATGCCAAACTTGAATCTTTAACCAACGTTACTAATTCATTTCCAAAGGCAGGAATCATCGTACATATTGCTTGCGGCAAAACTATAAGTCGCATGATTTGATATTTTGTAAATCCTAAAACTTTTGCAGCTTCAACTTGACCTTTTCCAACGGATTTAATTCCTGACAAAACAATTTGACTCAAATAAGCACCACTGTTTAAACCAATTGAAATAATTGCTGAATTGAGTGCAGAAATTAAAATTCCTACATAATTTAAAATAAAATACATTGCAGCAACTTGAATTAACATCGGTGTACCGCGAATAATAGTGACATATGCGGTAATTAAAAATTTTAAAATCTTTGAAGATCCTGCAAGAATAATTCCTGCAATGGTTCCTAAAAAAATTCCAATCATACAACTTAACATTGCTATGTAAAGCGACATTATTGCACCATGCAAAAACATCAGTCCATATTCTTGAATTGTTTCTATATTAATCATTTAAAAGCCCCATTTTTGTTTGATTTTTTCAAGCGTACCATCTACACGCATTGCTTCAAGCACTTGATTAATTTGCACTAAAAGTTTTTCATTATTTTTTGCAACGGCAAATGCACAAATTTCTCCAGTTCCTGGCAACTGCATCATAAAAAAATCTTGTGGATTTGAAATATTTTCCAAAAATATTTTAAAAGTATGCGGTGAAGTCACAAACGCATCAATCGTTCCAATTTGTAAAGCCATAAAACAATCAGCAGGACTATCAAGCTTAACTAAAGTAATATCAGGATACTCTTTTGTCATATAAAGATCAGTAACATATCCAGTATTAACACCAACAATTTTATCTTTTAAATCATCAATATTTATTGGCTGCAATTGTGCAGATTTTGTCACAACCACAAAAGGCATAGCTGTTAAATATAACTCTGAAAATGAAACAAGTTTTGCTCGACGGGGTGTAGGACTTATTCCTGAGGCAACCATATCAACATCATTTGTCAAAAGTCCAAATATTAAAGAAGAGAATGGTTTATCTTCAATAACTAAATCTTTATCAATTCTTTGTGCTATTTCAGTTACCAAATCAATATCAAGTCCTGCAGGCTTTTGAGTATTACTGTCAATAAATTCATAAGGCGGATAATCAAGCGATGTACCAACTACAAGAATTTTTTCATTTTTAATAGTTTCACCAAATCGTATCTGATAAACAATCAAACCGATCAGCAAACAAGAAAAAAAGATTAAAACAATTTTTTGTATCTTCATAATTATAAACTTTAGCAAAAATATTTTTTTTGTAATCATCAAAAACAAAGCGTAATATATTTTAATGCTCTTTTGATAAATTAAGGAACGTTTATGTTAACATTAATAGATTTTATTCATATCATTGATATACCATTCGCATTTACATTGCTTATTACTGGCATCATTTTATCATTCATGACCAATTTTGCTCAATTTAAAAAATTTAAAGAATTTATTCGCATTCTTCAATTAAAAAAATCTCAAGAATCAACAGCAAATACTTTAAGCCCATTACATGCATTATACACAGCAATGTCAACCAGTTTAGGTATGGGAAATATTTTGACTCCTGCAATCGCTATTTCAATTGGTGGTCCAGGAGCACTTTTTTGGATGGCAATCTATGCAATTTTTGGATCGGTTACTAAATTTTGCGAAGTTGTTTTTGCAGTAAAATATAAACGTTTTGCATCTGATGGTTCCATCATGGGTGGTCCAACTGGATATTTATATCAAGTACATCCATGGATGGCAAATTGGTATGGCATTTTAAGTATTTTTATTTTTTCATCATGGTCAGCGCTACAATCAAAAGCTTTAGCAGCAACGTATGAATTTCATGGGATTACTCCACAAACAACTGGGGCAATTCTTGCTGGTTTTGTTTTTTGCATGCTTATGAGCGGTACAAAAACAATTGGTAAATTTGCATCACGCGTTGTTCCATTAATGTTTATCATTTATTTATTTTCTGCATTTTTTATAATTTTTCATGACCTTGGTGCTCTTGTTAATGCAATTTCTTCAATTTTTGCTCATGCATGTTGTCCCACTGCAGCAGTTGGTGGATTTATTGGATCATCAGCTTTAATGGGACTTCGACAAGGAATTTTTAAAGGTGCATTCACAACTGAGGCTGGAGTTGGTACTGCAGCAATTGCTCACGCTTATTCTGATACCGATCAACCAATTCATCAAGGCATTTTAGGAATGTATTCAATTTTTATGAACACTTTTTTATGCATTATTTCTGGCCTTGTAGCACTAATCACTGACGTTTGGCAAACAGGTGAAATTTCAAACAAACTTGCACTGCAAGCTTTTACAAAAGCTTTGCCAAACTTTGGTCCATTTGCTATCACTTTTACGGTAACCATGTGCATCATCGGTGCAACACTAGGAAACAGCTTTAACGCAAGTCGTTCATTTGGTTTTTTTACTAATAATCGATGGTTACCGCTTTATTCTTGTTTTGCTTGTTTGATTATTTTTTTAGGAGCAACAATTGATACTCCAACACTCTGGAATATTGCAGATTTACTGCTACCGATAATTGCATTGCCAAACATGATTGGACTAATCATATTGGCACGAAAACATAAAAAAGAGCTTACTTCTTAAAAAT
Organism: Candidatus Babeliales bacterium; assembly: GCA_017992075.1. Lineage (GTDB taxonomy): Bacteria > Babelota > Babeliae > Babelales > Chromulinivoraceae > JACPFN01. The sequence continues at coordinate 15,311 of JAGOPI010000004.1, read as the reverse complement.
TTAAAAACCTTCTTGTTGTTTTTGCAAAATTGCATCAACTGATACAACACCATCATGACGATGTGCTTGAAATCCAAGCTCTATAATTTCATCTAAAAGCTGCATCGGCCTGAGTCCTTCTTCTGCTGCTTGATGAAACAAACAGGTTGCTGGCGTAAGTCCAGGAAGAGTGTTAAATTCTAAAATGACCACACGTTTTTTGCCCGTTGGTGATTGTTCATTATTTTGAAAAAAACAATCGATGCGAGAGTATCCGACGCATCCAATTGCAATATACGCATCACGCACGACACGCTGTACAAACAAAATATCTTCTGCTGGCAATAAAGCAGGTGTTTGATTTTCTCCAGCACCGGGCAAAAACTTTTCTTCAATCGATAAAACGCCACCTTTTGCAACAGCTTGACTTGGCGCCATTGCTCGCGGATTTGCATTTCCCACAACACCAACTGTTAATTCCATACCATTCAAACGCTCTTCGATAAGTGCAAAATCTTTTTGTTCAAAAATTTTTGATAATATTTCAAAAAGTTCTTTTTTATTTTTTGGCGCAGCAACCATGACACTACAACCATCATCATGCGGTTTGACAATGCAATGAAATTTAATTTGCTGTAAAAACATATCTAATTGTTCAAAACTTTTGTTTTCAAAATCTTTTTTAGCAAGTAAAAATGCCTGCGGAACCTCAAATCCTTGTGCCTGCAAAAATTGACCTGTTTTAAATTTATCCATGCATAACGCACTTGCAAAAATAGATGATCCGTTATACGGAATTTCAAGCATTTCAAGCGTTCCTTGTACAACTCCATTTTCTCCCTGACCACCATGAAGTGCTAAAAACGCAAAGTCAACAATCGACTTTAAAGATGACCATGGTATCAATGTTGCTTCTGACAATCGTGATCTTATTTCTTGTGTTGAAGTACAGACTAAAAGATTTTGTGTAATTTGATGTAACTGCATATTGCTATCAACAAAAACAGGAATCACTTCATATTTTTCAGGCGATAATTTGTAACAAACATTACGCCCAGATTCAAGTGAAATCTCTTTTTCATTTGAAGCACCACCAAACAAAACTGCAACTTTAACTTTTTTTTGATGATTCATTTCAATCACCTGTCGACTTATGTGATAATTTTTTAATTCTGTTTTAATCAAATGATTAATCAATTCTGCATGACCCATTCCAATTTCAGCTGCTTGACGAAATAAAAATGATGATGGCGCCATACCCGTAAGCGTATTGCTATCAATAATAATCACTTCACCTTGCAATGTTAAAAATCCATCAAAACGGGCAATGTTGGTCATTTCAAGGGCGCGCATGGTTGCAATGCACACATCTTGAATTTTTTTAATTTGTTCAGCGCTGCAAAGCGGAGGAGTGCGTTTTGTAGCAACTCCTGGCATATATTTATGTCGATAATCAAAAACATCAACACCTTGAGATAGCACAACCTCAGTTGGCGGCAAGGCAATCAATTCTCCTGTTGTTAAATCAGTAATCACAATGCAACAAAATTCCATGCCTTCAATTTTTTGTTCCACTAAAACATTTTGCCCAACATCACCACTAATAAAACATGCTTTACGCAGCGCTAATGCTAAATTTTTTACATCATGAACTGCAAATACTCCAAAGCTTGATCCTTCATTTGCAGGTTTGACAATCACGGGAAAAGAAAGTCCATGTTGTTCAAATAATTTTTGCACAAAATTATGATCATAATTTTGTATTTGTTCAACAATGAGATCAAAGCCTTTTGGAACCAAAATTTTATGAAGTTTTAAAAAATGATTATGCAAAGCTTTGTTCATTCCCAAGGAGCTTGCAAATATTTTAGAACCAAGATACGGAATTTTTAAAAGTTCTAAAATAGCTTGCAAACGACCATCTTCTGCATATTTTCCATGCGTTGCAATGTACATAAAATCAATGAGTGATGGCAATTCATCCCACACAATTTTTTGTGCTTCTTTTTCCAAACGATGCTCAAAGTCTGCAATTTTTCCACGATACAAAAAAGACCATGGTAAAATAAATAAATCACCAGTTGCAGCTTGAAAAATAGGAATAATTTTAAAAAGTTCTGAATCTAAATGATCACAAATTGTACGACCAGAATTAAATGAAACTTCTCGTTCAATCGATTTACCACCGAAAAGTACACCAACTTTAATCATTTCGTCCCCTAAGAATTGATAATCCTTGCAATACAACACAGTTTAACAGAAATCATTTCTATTTTTCAAAAAATCCCTATTTTGCAAAAGAACAATTTTAGAATATACTAAAAAAACTAATATCTTAGGGGCTTTTTTCAAGGAAAAATATTTATGAATTCAAAATTCTTATTGTCTATTTTTTGCTGTTCAGTTTTTATTCAAAGTATCATTTTTGGATCTTATCAAAAAACTAATGATCATTTAAATTCACCTCTCACAGAAAACCAATCATCTCCTTTTCTTCCAGAATTTTTAGAAAAATCAATGTTTGATTTTGAAGATGAGCATGGAAAAATAGACAAAACACCTATTGACCGATTTCCACACATTAATCGATTTCCACACAATAGAAATTATACCCCAGCTAATCGTTCATTTACTTCAAGACAAGATGCAACATCAACGCTAAATTTATCAATATCCAACCCAAACAATCAAAATCTGCAAAATTCTGATGTTAATGATGATGATCTCTTCAAGGTAGAAAACTAAACAAAAAATCTTTAACACCACATGGACAATCTTGATTTTTTAGCTTAATTTTAAGGTCAATGACAAATTCATCATTGCGAAAGATAACATTATGGATCAAAAAAATAATTTACTTGTTTGGATTGACCTTGAAATGACCGGCCTTGATTATTATAATGATACGATTCTTGAAATTGCATCAATTATTACTGACACTAATTTAAACATTATTGCAACAGGTCCAAACTTAGTCATTCATCAAACAGATGATATTTTAGAACGCATGAATCCATGGTGCATTGAAACACATACAAAATCTGGACTTTATACAAAAATACAAGAATCTTTTGTCACACATGAAGAAGCTGAACAAGAAACTTTAAAATTTATTCAAGAACATTGTACAAAAAACAGTGCGCCACTGTGTGGCAACACGGTCTGGTTTGATAAACTTTTTTTAAAAAAAGATATGTCTGAAATCGTTGATTATTTACACTATCGCGTGGTTGATGTAACAGCATTTAAAATTATGCTTTCTGGTTGGACCGGCAAAAAAGATGTCGGATTTAAAAAAAAGAATACACATCGAGCATTGGATGATATTCACGAATCAATTGCTGAACTAAAATTTTATCGCGAAAATTACATCAAAGTTTAATTTTTCAAATCTGCCTTAAAAACTCTTGCACTTAAATTTCACTTTGTGCTACTTTGTACATCGACGTATCAAATAGCACAAAGCTATTTCAAAGCCTCTTCAAATCGGAGTATTAAACCATGTTTATCAAGCGCTTCATGGCAGATCATATAAAAAAATTTACTAAATTTCCGGTAATTGCCATTTTAGGACCTCGCCAATCAGGCAAAACAACTTTCGCACAACATACCTTTCCAAGCCATACTTTTATAAGCTTCGAACAAGAATTTGTTCGTCAAGAAGCAATTCAAGATCCTGAAAAGTTTTTTAAAAAATATAAAAATGATCACGGAATTATAATTGATGAATTTCAATATGTTCCTCAAATTTTATCTCACATAAAATATCTTTCAGACACGCATGAATTTCCTGGTTATTTTGTTCTTACAGGATCTTCTAATTTTTTAATGAATGAACAAATCACAGAATCTTTAGCAGGACGCATTGGAATTTTAACCATGCTTCCATTTTCAATTTCTGAATTACAACAAGCAAAACTCATTTCTGAACTTGATTCAATGATTATTCAAGGTGGATACCCAAGATTATACACACAAAATTTTACTGCAGATGAATTTTATCCATCCTACATTCATTCTTATGTTGAACTAGATGTTCGACAATTAAGTAACGTTGGCGACCTTTTAGAATTTAAACGCTTCATGCAACTTTGTGCTGGTCGAGTTGGACAATTGCTCAATGTTTCTGATTTAGCTGTAAATTGCGGCATATCGAGCAAAACTTCTGACCGATGGCTTTCAATTTTACAAGCAAGTTACATTGTTTTTTTACTGCAACCATATCATGTCAATTTTAATAAACGAGTAACAAAACAACCAAAACTTTATTTTTATGACACGGGCATTGCTTGTTCCCTTTTAGATATTAAAAATACAAATAGTTTATCTCACAGCAACATGTACGGACATTTGTTTGAAAACTTTTTAATCGCAGACTTATTTAAACAATATGGTCAATTAGGAACCAAGCCTCCACTTTATTTTTGGCGTGATAAAAATGGTAGAATAGAGGTCGACTGTTTAATCAATCAGGGACATATACTCGTTCCTATTGAAATAAAATCAAGTATGACCATACGCAATGAATATTTTGATGGGATTATTAAATTTCAAGAATTAACGGGGCAGTCTCAAGCACCACATACGTTCGTTGCTTATGCTGGAGATATTTCGGAACAACGAAATCCTGGCATGATGATTGATTGGAAATCCTGGGGCAATTTTGTACACAAAATTGAAAACTAAAACTTTTTCATTCAAAACTTCTTTTCCTGCTCACAAAAATTAAACGCTTTCCGTCAAAATATTGATTTACCCCTCCCTCTTTTTTCAAACTGAAAACAATCTGCATTTTTGCAGCAAAAAAATAATTCATCCAAAAAAGGAGAGGGGTTCATGAAAATTTCAAAACAAATAATGCTCAGTGCTTTTTGCTTGATGATCAGCAATGCAATATACAACTCAGAGTTAATGGAAATGCAAAGTTTTGTAAAACGACAACCCGTAAAACAAATAAAACCAATGACCGTGCACGAATTAACAGCAGAAATTAAAAAAATTCAGGCTGACAATTTAAAAGTAATTTCACAACTGTATGACTATTCTATCGAGCATCCAAATGGGCCTGTCACACAAATGTACATGCCTGGGTCTGCACAAGCAAAACAACAAAATAAAGAAAATCAACAATTCCATATAAAATTATTAAAAACATTAATGACCATGGAAAATCAGATCAATCAACAATTGAATATGCAATTACATCATGCAAAATTTGGACAAATCTTCGCAGAATAATATTTCACAAATTTACTCACTACAAACCCCAAAGATCAAACTTCAGGGTTTTTTATTAAACTGGATCAATCGTAAAATAGATTGAAGATTGAAACTGATCTTGTGGCAAGAAAGAAAATAGTTGAATTATTTGATTTCTCGACATTGATTTTGCATATAATTTATATGAATAAACCGATTTAATTTTATGTACGATTGCAGGAACTGGGCCTAAAATCGAAACTTCCATATTTTGCTTGTTTGCCATTTTTTGCAAACAAGCAACAATCAACTTTGCTTCATGCTGCACTTGTGCTTGATCATTACTCTTTAATTCAATTTCACAAATATGCTTGAAGGGTGGATAGCCAACTTCAATACGTTTTGCAATTTCGTAATCATAAAACTTTTGATAATCAATTTCATTTAAAAATTGAAAAATTTTATGTTCATCAAATGCTTGAATGATAACTAAACTATCATCAGACTGTCTGCCTGCACGACCAGCAACTTGAATTAATTGTTGTAATGATGTTTCTGCAGCATTGTAAACGGGAAAATGTAAATTTAAATCTGCCCACAAAACTCCGACAAGCGTGACACCAGGAAAATGATAACCCTTCGTGATTGACTGTGTGCCAACCAAAATATCTATCTCTTTATTTTGCATCTGTTCCACCGTTTGCGCCCAACTTCTTTTTTTAGTTGTACTATCCAAATCGGCACGTTCAATGCGCGCTGAAGGAAATAATTTTTGCAAAATAGAAACAACCTGTTGCGTACCAATTCCTTTTTTTAAAAATTCATCACTGTGCACAAAACATTCAGGACATTTTTGAGCTAAAAATTCTTTATGACCACAATAATGACAGATTAAAGATTGATCTGAGTGTAACGTTAAACTAACTGAGCACTGATGACATGAAAAAATAAATCCACAAACGCACTGCACAAAAAAACTATAGCCACGACGATTTAAAAAAATAATCGCTTGCTCACCTTTATCTAATCGATTTTCAATTGCTGCAAACAGTTCATCAGTGATCCAAAAATTTTTACGTTTTTTATTTTTTTTCATACTCACGAGCTGAATCGTTGGAAATTTTCCAGCAAAACGCTCAAGCATTTCAACTTTTTTCCAACCACGTTTTTGCACATTAAACAATGTTTGCACTGATGGAGTTGCCGAACCAAGCACAATTGGAACATGGTATAAAGACGCTTTTAAAATTGCCATGTCACGCGAATGAAGCTTTGGATGTTTTTTTTCTTGATACCCTGGATCATGTTCTTCATCAACTAAAATTAATCCTAAATTTGCAATCGGTAACAAAATAGGCATATGCACACCCACGATAATCATAGGTTTAGATTCAAGCAAAAGTTGCCATAAAAGTTTTTTTTGACTCACGCTTGCTGCAGAGTGAAATCCAATCACAGGAACAGTTACAAAATGTGCCGCAAATATTTTTTGAAATCGAAGGGCAAGGCACACTTCTGGCAACATTAAAATAACCGTTTTGCCTTGAGCTAAGCAGTCCTGCGCTAATCGTTTATAAATTTCAGTTTTACCCGATCCTGTTACGCCATGCAGCAAAAATGTTTCCTGCTTTTGCAAAGCAACAGCAGGAGCTATCGCTTCATAAACTGTTTGCTGCTCTTGACTGAAAACAACATCATCAGGAGACGTTGCCAATAAATTTGGTACAAAAATAGAACTTTCTTGTTCTTTTTCAGATAAAAAATGTTGAATTCTATGTAAAAATGATGATGAATCGATCTGATAATAATGACCAATCGTTGCAATAAAATGTGAGTACACAAAATCTTGCGGAAAAGGGTAAATAGCTGCAATCGATTTAATGGCAAAATTATAAACCTGCCCGGAAGTATCAATTTCTGCAACCACAGCGGGTACTATTTGCTTTTTAAGGGGTACTTGCACCAATAATCCAGCAGCCATTTTTGATTGCAAAGACTCTGGTACCGAATAGGTGAATTTTTTTGATGCAAACTGCAACAATTTGACCTGAATTAACATACAATTTTTCGAAACAATTCCATTTAAAGAGCCACTTTTGCTAGACTTGGTACAGAAATTGTACAGAAAATATGAAATTTAGATACGCGAAGTGATTTTTTAAAAAAGGAAAAATCTCATGAAGCATTTTTTTAAGGTCATGTTCTGTTTTTTTCTTACAGCACAATCAATGCTACATGGCAGCCAAAATTCAAATATTCAAAAGATTTTAGATAATCCAACGCAAGCCATTGCTCTTTATTTTGCCGTCAAAATTCATCCTTGGCATTATGCTGCTCGTCAAGCTGTAACAGATTTTAATAAACAATATCCTGATAAAAAATTAAAAGAAAAAGAACACAATAAATTATACAATATTTATTTTGAATCAAAGCACCCACAACAAAATATAGAGCTAAAGGTAAAACAACAGCCACATCTTGATGCTTTTCGAGCTTGTCTACAAGGACCAACATTCAATAAAGAACACAGCTCTTTGACTCCTGAAACTTTACGTGTAGCAATTTACAACATGCTTATTAATCATGTTAAGTAAGCCAGATAAATTTACTGATTTTTTTTATAATTTAATTTATCACGTTCAATGCGATTACGTTCTTCTTGAGCTTCTGCTTGATTAGCCAATGCGCTTGCTTGAGCCATTTGCGCTGCAACTTGCGCTTCTTGAGCGCGCGCTTGACGTTCTTTGATTGCAATTTCTTCTTGAATACGTCGCTCTTCAATATACGCTTGCGAACTAACAATGAATTCAAGCATTTTTTCAAGCAAATCAACTAAAACAATATCACTTGAAATTTTAAAATGATGTTTTTGCAAAAAATACAAATCTTGATGAATCATATTTGCACAATAGATCATTGGATATGACGAAATTCCATGACTAATTGCGTGTGTTTTTTTCACGATGGTCATTTCATCAAGTTCTGTTTCATATGCCAGCATAAAAGGTTCATATTTAAACATCATTTCAATCAAACAAACAATATCATGCAAATCTTTAATTTGATGATAAGCTAATTTCATTTTTGCAGTCCAATTCCATGGTTTTATCCATGAACCATAACGAGATTTCATTTCAGCGTATGAATGATGAACGCCTTTACAAAAAATCGATAACTCTTTTTTAAATTTTGTTGATTGATTAATAAATTGTTGCATATCTGAAATATTGATAATTTTTGCCAAATCATAATGCAAATTTCCCGAATAATAAGTTAACCAATCCCGAGCTCGATCAATTTTGACATCATTTGATTCACGCATTGAATAATACATAGCAGTACCCACAACAGCTGTTGCTCCGACACCTAAAGCAATATTTCGACCAAGATGATTTTCTTCTGAATGCGCAAAAAATAAAGATGATGATGCAATAAAAACAAGCATCAATTTTTTAAACATGCAATTCCTTTGAGTTTTTAACGAGGATAGGTGGATGATAATTTTAATTTTGTTCGTTTGTACAATGGATGAAACAAAATAGCATTACGCAAACGAATTAATTCAATTTTTAAAACATAATTTGCTAATTTTACATCAATCCAATCAGTATGTAATCGATATTCATACGTTTCAATCTGACGTAAATCTTTATTAACCATTTTTACCAAATGTCGCAAACTTTCATAATCAATATGTTCAATATTAAAATTTTTCAAAAATTGATCAATATCTTTTCCCTGAGCAATCGCTTGAAATAAAATATTCCAATGATTTTTAACTGCTTCATGAAATGTTACAACTTCATACGGCAAACGATGTTTTTTGATAAATGCGTACATTGTTTTTAATTGATCATGCAACAATACAAATGATTGTGACGATTCGTTATGACGTTGTGCATTTTTAATTTTTTTATGCAACACCTGAATATCATGATGCAACTCTTTAATAACCTGTTGATACGACTGGTTAAAATTTAAAAAAAATGATGAGATTTGATGCTTTTGAGTTTCAGCATCTTGTGCTATTACATCAGAAAATTGTTCAATTGTTTTTTCATACTTTTGATTAAGATCAGCCTGAAACACTGACAAAGCCATTTGGCTCATCAGGCAGAAAATTACTAAAATATGCAATTTTTTATACATCATAAAACCCTAACAAGATTGATAATCTTTTATAGCCTTACCCTTATACAATATATCAAAAAATCACTAAATTTACCAGTCAGCTGCGCTTTTTAAACTTTCAAGATTTGTACATAATCGCTTCTTGAATGTGAGATTGATCAATCTCTGCTGATTCAGCAATATCCGCTACAGTTCGAGCTAACTTTAATATTTTATGATAACTACGCATGCTTAAATTTAACCGCGAAAAAGCTTTTTGCATTATTTGCTGTGCGGCTGGCGTTAACTTGCAGAATAACTCAATTTCTTGAGCTGACATCATACTGTTGGTCTTGTTTTCAGTACCAAAGCGCTGTTTTTGAGCGATTAAAGCCTTTGTTACGCCTTCACGAAGAACTTGCGAGCTGGTCACGTCTGCAGTCTTAGCAATTGTTGCATCTTCATAACTCACGGCCTGAACGCTTACTTTAATATCAATTCGATCTAAAAGCGGCCCTGAAAGCTTTGACTGATATTTTTGAATCTGCATTGTAGAACAAATGCATGTTTTGGTCGTGTCTCCCAAATATCCACAAGGACAGGGATTTAAAGCAGCAACAAGTAAAAATGAGGCTGGATATTGCACTGATTGCTGCACTCTGGCAATTTCTGCAATTCGATTTTCCAATGGTTGACGTAAAGCTTCTAAAACATCTCTTTTAAATTCCGTTAATTCATCTAAAAATAAAATGCCATGATGAGCCATGCTCACTTCACCTGGCTTTGGAAAAGTGCCGCCACCAATAAGTCCCGCTTGCGAAACAGAATGATGCGGTGAACGAAATGGACGCTGCACAATTAAAGATTTTGATCCAAGCTTGCCACTGATGGAATAAATTTTTGTAGTATCAATAATTTCATCAAAACTCATTTCAGGCATAATGGTCAACAACCTTTTTGCAAGCATTGTTTTTCCAGAACCTGGAGGACCTGAAAATAAAACATTATGTCGACCGGCCGCAGCAATTTGAAGTGCACGTTTAGCCCAAGCTTGACCACGAACATCTGCAAAGTCTAACGTTTCAGTTTTTTGTGATGCGATACATTTTGAAATATTTGTTTTTGTTGCAGTCAATGATGTTTGACCATTCAAATAATGAATCAATTCAACCAAACTTTGCACACCAATAACTTCAATATCTTCAATAAGTGCAGCTTCTTCTGCGTTGCTTTGTGGTAAAATAATTCTTTTTTTCCCAAGTTTTTTTGCATCACAAGCAATTGCTAATGCACCATGAATAGATTTAATACTGCCATCAAGCGACAATTCACCGATAATAATTGTTTCAGACAAAAATGAATCTTCGATTGCAATCATACGCGCAGCTTTTAAAATTCCTAAAGCGATAGGAAGGTCAAACAATGTACCTTCTTTTTTTAAATGTGCTGGTGCAAGATTTACTGTAATTTTTTTTTCAGGAGATTTAAATCCAGAATTTTTAAGCGCAGTAACAACGCGCTGTTTACTTTCTTTAATTGCAGTGTCAGGTAACCCAACAATTAAAAAGTCTATCAAGCCAAATGCTAAATCAACTTCGACATCAACTTGATGCGCATGAACACCAATCGTGGTTGCAGAAAAAATTTTTGTATGCATAAAAAGATCTAATTTTTTTGAATTTTGTGTAAACTACCAATACATAAGCTTCTTTAGTACTACACACAAATTTAATGATACCAAAGTTGCTACAATTAGAAAAGTTTTCAAGATAAAAAACGACGTAAGTTTGTCATATTTTTATCCGTAAACAACGAGTAATAAAGGACGAAGACAATGAAAAAAATATTTTACATAACCGCTTTTTCAGTGATTGCAGTATCACATCTTCAAGCAATTTTAATCACCGGTGACCCAAGTGCTGCAGCAGGAGAAACATTCAGTTTCGATCTTGGATTTGCAGCTTTTGATGCTGGCACAGAATACTCTGCCCCAAGATTATGGATGGCAAACAATGATGCTGACATGTCAACAAAATCAGACACCGTCAAACCTTATGGACTATCTTTTGTAAATCAAGTCATTTCATACGTTCCAGCCGAAATAGTTATTCAAGCAACCCCTATGGCTAATCAAGAAAATGCAACAATTTATACCTATAACGGTACAACAGCTTTTGTAACAGGCGCTGCAAATCCAATTTGGGGTGGCACATTTCATCTATTTGAAGTTCCAATACAAAAACCAATGTTTGTCACGACAAGCGCACTCAATAAAATTTACTCAGTCGTTGACATCAAGCGTTACGAAAATCCAACAGACGATCAACAAAACGTAACTCAATTAATTGAACATGACTTTGGTGTTGGTGAACAAACGCATGCAATCTCAGGATATGGCAATGATGTTATTTTTGCAGCACATGCTGCAGGAGCTTTTGGATCTACAGCTTCAAAAATTTCAGAACTGTATCTTTCATCATATGCTGCAGAAAATGGAACTTCAATTCCATATTTTAAAACCATTGCAGATACAATTATCTCAACTTCAACTGACGCTTTAAAAGGCGGCGTTTCTGGAAATAATTTAGCAGCATTAGGATCTTCAGTTACAACAACTTATACTCTCAACAATTTATTTATTGGCGTTGATACAACTGCAAATGCTCTTGCGGGTTCTTGCGCAACAGCATTAACATTTGCCACGCTCAATTCAGATGCTAATGCATTTATTTTTAATGAAATTGCTCCTGCTGCAATTTTGACTACAGGCATTGATACGGTTGTTTCTGCTGCGGCAAGCGGAGAAGTGCGCATTACCAAAATTGCAGGAATGTCTACAACGACAGGACTTTCATATTTAATCGTTGCTCGCGATAACGGCACAGGACCACAAACTATTTATGCTTTACCAATCATTACAACAGGTGTTGATACTGGAAAAATTGCAGATTTTACAGAAATTACAAATATTTTTATTCAAAAATCAGGAATTTTTAATACGCGACAATTTACGACTGAAATTTCAAGCATTACGCAAATTGATCCAACAGGAATTTTTGCATCACAACTTTTAGTTGGTGGTGATTTACCACTCAATGCTCCAAATTCAATTAAAAAATTATACGTTGTTGGAGATAGTGTTTACGTTGTTATTGGTGATGAATATGATACTGGACAAACACCAGGAACCTTTAGAAGTCAACCAATTTATGCACAAGATGGACACATTGTTGCATGGACTGCATGGAGTCACGTACTTGGATCTGATCAACAAATGAATTATAGCTTTGTCGATCGAAAAACATTATCTGGTTACTACATTGCTCACGTAACAACCAATTTTCGAGCAGTCAATCAAACAACTTTTAGCGCAAGCAGCTTTATGCAACCGCTGTTTGATTTAACCACAACTGGTGGTATTCAAGGATTATTTAATTTTCCAGCATCAACTCCTGGTTTCAATAACGAACTATCAGTTTTAATGAGCACCGGTTACGGATTGGTTGCTTTAGGACAAACAGGAATTTTAAATAGTGGCAATGTTGCCATTAACAATCCTGTAACAACACTGAGCTTTTCAGAAGCAAACGTCAACAACCAAACTTCAATTATTGCTGCAGAGTTTGCACATGATACGAATAATGATTACCATTGGTTATTTGTTGGTGGCGCTTCTGGAGTTTCTGTTTTAACATGCGATAGTCCTGGATATTCATGGTCAGGATCTTTAAACAATATTTCCTGTTTAAACATTGGTCAAAATTTTAAAACTGTTGGTGACTTTAAATTTGTTAAAAAATTGGTATGGGATACTACCTATATTTACATTTTAACAAGTACTGAATTATATCGTATCGCCCTTGATCCAAATAAATTTACAGCAAATCCAACAGAGCCTTTAAATCCTGAATTGGTGTTATCATCTTCAGCACTGAGCAAAAACCCTTCATATTTTTTAGACTTAATTATCGACAATGGTTTTTGTCTTATTGGATCAACAGCAGGATTATTTTCGTTTGACACAACACATCAAGGACTTTTAAATATTACAACGCCAAGTGGTCTGCCTGCAGCAAGCCAATTAATTGCCTACTCTTCTGCAAGTCAACCACAACGTAATTTTAAAACATTAAGTAATTTACTTGTTTTAAATAATTCATTTGGAAGTCAACAAGCTCGCATCAATCGATTTACAATTACAAACGGAGTCATTGTTCCATTTGATGATTTTTTAATCGCAGAACCAGGAAGTACAACACAAGGCATTCCTTCATCATTTATCAAATTTGATAATTACATTAATAATTATTTTTCTGATGGATCATGGAACATTGCAAGTTCCTATTACCAAGGACTTAATCAACCAACCGAAACACCAGGAACTCCGTATGTTTTGCAAATTTTTACAGGGATTCGCTCTGGATTTTCCAGCAGTCAAATAATTTTGCCTATGTTTTCAGGATATGCACCACTCGTCTATACAAACGCTTTAAATCCTGGTTTTATTTTTGGCCCTAATTTAGCTGGATTCATACGAGAAAGCACTTCAGGAAGTGTTATGGCATATGGCACCTTTCTCACTCATGCAAATGTTTAACACAAAAAAGGACTAACTATGAATATTTTTATGACACAAAAATCAACACTACTCAGTGTTTTATTATGTACAATAACGTGTCTGTCTATCAATGCTTCAACACCTTTGGGAATGTTTGCACCTTACGATATTAATATTAAATTACGAAAACCTGGCGACAATAATTGGCAATTTAATTTACTTGGCGAAAAAAGTTATAAAGTGCAAGGCTATGCAACCAATTCATCAGCATATGTTTTTCCAGGATCAACAACAACTGCAAACGAAGATACAACTTACAACGTCAACGTTTTACAAATATATGAACCAATTCAAAACATTGTTTCAATGTATCAAGGATTTGATAACGCAGGAGCAATGGTACAAACAATTACAACACCTTTTACACAATTGCTTGACAGTATAGCAGGTGGACCTGGTGGTGGCGTCAGTAACATTGGAACTGGTTTATACGCCCCAACGGGAACTTTATCATGCGGTCAAATTTCTTTTGGTATGACATATGCATTTGGTAAAGGATTTTATTTTAGCACCTACCTTCCTGTATGCTTTGCACAACTATCAAACGTTTGTTGGAACTATGCAGGAAATAATACATTATTCTCTGATCAAAAAATTCAAACCGAAATGATTGATCTTTTTGCACAAGATTCTCAAGCTTATTTTGATTTAAATATTGGAAACTGGAAACAACAAGGCTTGGGTGATTTAGCATTTATTGCAGAATGGCAACGAGATTTTCCACAACGAAGACTTGTTTTGCGCAACGTTCAAGCAAACGTACGTATCGGAATTACTATTCCAACAGCAAAGCCTGCAAATGAACATGTGATCATGCCTGTTCCTTTTGGTGCTGATGGAGCTGTTGGTATCCCTTTTGGTGGCGGACTCGGTTTATCTTTAGGTAACATAGCAGAACTTGGATTTAGTGGTCAATTTTGGTATTTTTGCAGCAATGAAAAATTACGCAGAGTCAAAACATTTCCAACACAAACAAGCTTATTGTTCCCAATTGTAACTCAAACGTTTAAAGAATTTGCGATTATGCAAAACTTTAACTTATATGCACAACTTTATACCTATTCAAAACGACTCAGTGCAAAAGCTGTGTATCAACATTGGCGTCGACAAAAAGAAAAGTTAATGACTTTTAGCAGCGAATTTAATTTTGATGTTGTTAATTCTGCACAATCTATTGATGAACTTACACGTCATCAAATATCAATTTTTGGAATTTATAGCCCGATACGTGGAGATTTTAAAAGAATTATTCCACAATTTGAAGTTTTTTGGAAAGGTGCATTTGGTGGAACTCGTGCTGCAATTGCTTCAACAGTTGGCGCACAATTTTCATTAATATTTTAAAAAAAAATAAATTCAAACAACTATTATCACAGCTTTCTGGTTCCTTCATATACATAGGTTG
>JAGOPI010000027.1 GCA_017992075.1 Candidatus Babeliales bacterium | reverse complement strand
CTGTTATCCTGTTTAAAACTAAAATTAATATTTCAAAAATTATTTTTAAGTTGGACTTTTGTGGTTAAAAAATGGAATTATTTATGGGTTTTTTTTGCAACGATTACATTATCTTTTATGTATGCAAAATCTATTGATGAATTTCTGATTGAATCTAAATAATTTGAATAATTTTTAAACTTTTATAAAGGAAGCGCGTATGAATTTTTCATCTAAAAAATATTTTTTTATCTTTTTTTCTCTAACATCTTTTGGTATCTACGCCGAAGATGCTCAAGATTCATCTTATAATGTTACAAAAAATGAATTTGATCAAGAAGTAAGACCAAAAATTAAAGATTTTTCTGTGAATGATCAAAAAGATTTATGTCGTAATGTTTCTAATGTTTTTTATGCAGTCATTGATAATTGCAAAAAAGCAAAAAATCGATGTGAAGAAATGATTCATACCGTAGATGCGGATCCTGGTCAAAATCTAGAAAATGGTTTAAATCTTGGGGTTTTGTGTGGATTAGCTCATGTTGGAATTTTGAAAGGTATGAAAAAATTTCCTAAAATGCAAACAGTTACAACTTTCATGTTGCCAACAATGATTGTTTCCTATTTTGTAGCATCAAGAAATCATTCTATTCGTGATCTTGAGTGGGATTGTAAAGAATTAAAAAATCAATTATCACAAACTTCGAACAGATCTGAAAAGTCTAAATAAAAGCTTATTTTGAAAAGAATTTGAAAATAGGGTAAACTATAAGAATCTAAAAAATTTATAGTTTACCCTGAATTGTTTGTATGGATTATTTTAATTCCCACGTCAAAATTAAACATTTGTCATACCCTCGTTTTATGGGGGGGCCGCTTGATGGAATCACGGATTCACCATTTAGAAAACTGGTACGAGATTTTTCAAAAGATGAGCTATTGTACACTGAAATGCGTCATGTCAGGTCAATTGTAACACCAAAAGGTGGAGCAATGGCATTGGATCTTGCTCAATTTGAACGACCTTTAAATTTTCAAGTTTCAGCTAACTCTGTTGAATTTATTGAGCAAGCGTGTGAAAGAATTTTGCAAACGGGTGTTGATGCTATTGATTTAAACGTTGGATGTCCGGCTTCAAATGTTGTCTCATCCTGTTCAGGATCAGCATTGATGGCTAATCCTGTCATGCTTGAAAAAATTTTAAAAGAGTTTCGTCGAGTGATTCCTGACAATGTTTTATTCACTATTAAAATTCGTGCAGGATTTAAAGAAATTAATGCAGTTGATATTGCAAAATTGGCTCAAGATTGTGGTGTTGATGCTTTGGCAATTCATCCGAGGCTTAAAACTCAAATGTTTACAGGGCAGCCAAATTATCAAGTGGCTGCAGCGGTCAAACAAGCTTTACAAATTCCCGTACTGTTTTCAGGTAATGTTGTAAATTTTAAAACGGCTAAAATGACCTATGAATTAACAGGTGTTGATGGATTTTTAATTGGTCGAGGTATGTGGGCAAAGCCATGGAAACTTGAAGAAATGAAACAACATGCACTGGGTAATGAATACGTTGTTGATTCTCAAATGATTTTAAAGGTTGCCTTGCGTCATTTGTCATTGATGATAGAACAATATGGTATGCATGGATTGTTTCGATTTCGCAAACATTTACCGTTTTATATTAAAGGGCATCCATCAGCAAGTGCGCTTCGACAACGTTTAGTTTTGTCGGAGTCTGAAAATGATATTAAAAAAGGACTGCAAGAATTTTTAGGATAGTGTAATGTTGATTCGCCAAGAAATTCGATTATGGCTTATTCATCTATTTTATGTTCTATTTTTTCTATTTCTTATTCATCGATTGTTTTTTCCATCTTTTGGCATGGCTGAGCGATGTATGTCCTGTGTTTGTTATCCATTTTTTAAAATTCATGCAACATTGACTCATTCACTGGTCAAACAAGCGCAAGATCGTAAATCGATTCAAGAATTAACGCAGGAAATGAATGTTTTGTCGGTGCAAAATGATATTTTAAAAGGTCGTATTGCTCAACTTGAAGCGCAACAAATATTTTTAGATCAAACTGAAGAACTTCGATCTTTTGCGAGTCGTTATGAAATTTCACAAAAATCATTATCAAAAGTGTTAATGTGCGCTTGTAGTACTCAAGAAGATATTATTTTTATTGATGGTGGTAGTAATAAAAACTTTACAAAAGATGATATTGTTGTTTATCAACAGGCGCTTATTGGAAGAGTTATTGAAGTGCAAAGTTGGTATAGTAAAGTTGCCTTAATTACTGACCAGCGATGTAAAGTTGCAGCACAATTGAATCTGTTGCCTGATTCTATCGCAACAGATGCCGGAGCTTGTGGCGTTTGTTGTGGTAAAAATAATCAACAATTACAACTTTCTTTTGTTCCTCATTTTAAACCAGTCATCGTTGGACAAACGGTGATCTCTTCTGGTCAAGGATTAATGTATCCGCAAGGTTTTGAATTAGGAATTGTGACAGATGTACAAACTGATTTAGTTTCACATAAAATTGAAGTTAAACCGATGTTTGATATTCATCATATCTCGTATGTGTACGTTTTACACAAAAATTAAATAGTTTTAGGCTTAATAATTTTTCGTGCAATTATTAAAAATGGAGTCATAAGGCCAATTGCTAATAATTTTAATGAAAAACTTAAAATCAAAATATCTGTAATGTTGGCCACGAGTCCATAAAGTCCTAAAAATGAAAATAAAACAGTATCAATAAATTGTGATACTGTGAGTGCAAAATAGTTACGAGCAACAAAATATTTTCCGTTCGTCATTTTTTTAACGACACCATACAAATAAATATCAATCGTTTGTGTTATTAAGTAAGCAATAAGTGATGCTAAAGTAATTCGAATAGTGTTTGCCGTAATATGTGCAAAATGAATTTGTGTATCATCGACGGCAGAAGGAGTATAAGCAACTATAATTTTTGCAATAATCATGTAAGAAATGCATGATGCAAAGCTGATCCAAATTGCTTGTCGTGCATAT
Source organism: Candidatus Babeliales bacterium (assembly GCA_017992075.1). Taxonomy (GTDB): domain Bacteria; phylum Babelota; class Babeliae; order Babelales; family Chromulinivoraceae; genus JACPFN01. Next base: position 8,556 of record JAGOPI010000027.1, on the reverse strand, counting down.
TTTCTATTCCAAAATTCTTGAAGTAAATTACAACTGAAACTGATTCCAACAATAAATGCATCTGCGGTTGTGACACAAAAATTGAACAAATCAATTTGCTTGATCACAAAAATGTTTGCAGCTAAAAAAAGCATTGAAATATAGGCAATAAGTGCTGATTTACCAAATCTTGCAAAAAATAATGCTCCAAAACTTACGGTTGCAACATGTGCAATAAATAATAGTTCATTCATCATAAGGGTAATTCTTTAGGTCTGTTTGAATTGTTTTTTACACGAACCATGGATGCAATGAGACATAGATCATCGCAAAAGTTGTTAAAAACACTGGTAATTTAATCCATTTAAAATCAAACAATTTGTACGCAATGTTGCATAAAGTTATAGTTACGATGATTGGATATCCTGCAGTGATGATTGGATATCCCCATGCCAAGATTTTTGCTAAACCAAAGTTTGAGATAATGGTTGTGATCACTAAACCGATAATTAAACAATGAACGTAACTAACTGTTTTATCAAATATTTCATTACGTAGATATTCTGCAAAAACAGCTGCAAGTGCTGTAAGCGTTGACAAACAAGTGATCATAACAGCAACCACTAATAATAAAATTCCTTGAGGTCCAACAATATGCATTGCAATCGTTCTAAAAATTGCAGCACCGTTGCCCATCATATCTGGCGTAATTAAGTGTGCATAGTAAGCACCAAGTAAATTAAACCCAACATAAAATGCTGTCATGAGTGCACCGGTAAGCATGCTGCCTTTCAAGCACATTAAAGCAAGTTGTTTTGACGAAAGTTCAGAATGTCCGGGTGCTGTTTTGATGAGTCGAATAATAACGTAAGCAAAAAATAATGCTCCAATTAAATCAAGTGTTTGAAAACCTGCAATAACTTGATCAAGAAAAACTTCACTGCCAGATTTAAATTGAGGAATTGTTGTGTGTGCTCCATTAACAAGCCCAAGTGTGATAATCAGTCCAAGTGAACCAATTAAAATTGGACTCATATATTTGCCTAAAATATCAAGCATTTTTGATTCTTTGTAGGTTAAAGCAAAGGTAAGCATGCAAAAAAGTGCGCTAAACATTGGAAGACTTACATTTGGTAAAAATGGCGCAAACATTTCGTAAGGAACGGTAACGCATCGTGGCATAACGAGTAATGGTCCCAAAATCAGCATGCAAAACATAATGGATAAAAATCCAGGAATTTTTCCAGTACGATTAAAAAATTGTGTATAGTTTCCTTCAAATAAAATCATGGCAACAAGGCCAATGATTGGAAGTAAAACTCCTGTGAGTAAGAATCCTAAAATACCAATTGAATGTTTGCTGCCAGCAAGAACGCCAGCTCTGATAGGATAGATAATATTTCCTGCGCCAAACAACATGGTAAAAATTGCGAGGCCGATGGTGCTCATTTTGATAGAGCTATTTTTTGTCATGATTAAAATCCTTGAAAAATGTTTTTTGGACCCATTCTTTTTATGATACGTGGATTTTAATATTTTTCAATTTTTAAAGATTTGAAAGCCTTTTACGGTGTAGAAGTAGATGTTTGTGAGTTTAAAGAATTGGATATTTTTGATTTTAAAAGTGGATCTGTTGGGATGTACCGATGCTGACAAACTCGACACCAATGCCCACCCTTTTTATCATTGTCAGAAGGTGTTGTGTGATATTGACGTTGACAGTCGCAATTGCATTGTTGCATATCTGCTGCTTGACGACGTAATTTTCTTTGATGATCATAACCAAAACAACCAGGACATGCATCTATCAGCATGGTATTGAATACAAAGATTAAAAATAATAACTTCTTCATCCATTCCCCCTTGAGTATTCACGCTCAAATATTACTTGAAGGATACTAAAAGGGGCATTGTTATTTCAAGGTTTGCTCAAAATTTAAAGTTTATCTTGATGATTCTTTAAAATAAAATCGATCCAGCCTTGTGGAGTTCCTGTGTCAAAGCGTTCGCCTTGAATTTTGTACGCTAAGATTTTATATCCTTTAGCAATCATCAAATTGATCGTGTCAGGAAGTAAAATTTCACCTTGAGCATTTGGTGTTGTCATAGGAATATGAGTAAATAGACTGCTATGCAAAATAAATCTTCCAACAATTGCTAAGTTGGAAGGAGCCTCTTGCATTTTTGGCTTTTCAATTAAATGCGCTATTTCAAAAATGTTTTCATCGATTTGGCATTTTGGAGCAATCACTCCGTACGCAGAAATTTTTTCAAGGGGAACTTCCATGACCCCAATGATCATTGCTTGATGTTTTTGTGCCATTTTTATTAAATTGCCAATTTCAGGATCTGCTCCAAAAATAATGTCATCAGGATATGAAAGTGCAAAATATTCATCAGCTAAAATTGCTGGTTGGGCATGCAGGAGTGCATTTGCAACACCTTTTGGTTTATTTTGAATGAAATATTGAAATTTTGTTTGAGCAATCAGGGTGTTTAATTCTGATAAATAGTGACTTTTGTTTTGTTCTGCAAGTACTTGTTCTAAATGATGATTGTAAGAAAAATAATCGATGATGATATTTTTGTCAGGGGATAAAATGATAAGCATGTTGTCAATGCCTGCATCACAACCTTCTTGGACAATATATTCAATTGCAGGTTTGTTTGAAAGGGGCAGCATTTCTTTGGGGATTGATTTTGTGATGGGCAAAAAACGACTGCCAATACCTGCTGCAGGGATGATAAGTTTGCTAATTTTGATCATATTAAAACTGTTCAAGAAATTTTAAGTTACTGCTGTGCAAGTAGCGAATGTCAGGAATGCCGTATTTAAGCATTGCGAGTCGAGTGAGTCCAGCACCAAATGCAAAGCCACTAAATTCATTTGGATCAATTCCACCATGGCGTAGTACGTTCGGGTGAATGAGTCCAGCGCCGAGTAGTTCAATCCATCCTGTTTTTTTGCAGGTAGAGCAACCATCTTTGCAAAAAGGACATGATGCATCAATTTCAAGCCCTGGTTCAACGAATGGAAAATATCCAGGACGAACGCGTAGTTTAATATCTGTACCAAAAAATTGTGTTAAAAATGTTTGAAGTGTTGCAAGTAAATTTGCAACAGAAACGTCTTTGGCAATAAACATTCCTTCAATTTGCATAAACATAAAATCATGTGAAGCATCAGTTGCTTCGTTACGCATTGTGCGACCATGAGCAATCATGGCAATGGGAGGTTTTTGATTTTGCATGGTTTTAAGTTGAACCGTTGATGTTTGTGTGCGTAGTAAATGTTCTTGGTCGATCCAAAATGTGTCAGATTCTTCGCGTGCTGGATGATTATGAGGAATGTTGAGTCCTGTGAAGTTAAAAAAATCTGTTTCAAGCTCAGGCCCGTCAACCACCTGATATCCCATTGAAGTAAAAATATTTTCAATTTGTTCGATAATGTGGGTATAAGGATGCAGGCTGCCTTTAAGTGCAGGCTTAGTGAGGGTCACATCAAAGTTTTGTTGTTTGTTTTGCAGTGTTTGAATTTTTTCTGTAAATAGTTGTTCTTTTTTGAGATTGTATTGCTCTTGAAGTCCGTATTTTAAATCATTTAAGTGTGGTCCGACTTCACGCTTGAGTTCAGCTGTTGCAGTTTTTAATGTTTCAAACAGTTCAGCAATAATTCCTTGGCGTGTTAAAAATTGTAAACGGAACTGTTCAAGTTCAGCTTCAGTTTTGACGGCATTTAATTTTGCTAAAAGATCCTGTTTGATATCATTAATTTTTTTTAAATTCACGGGTATCCAATATTTTAAAAAGGTTGCTTTGTAAGCGTAGCAAAAAACCCACTTCTTTCAAAGTGGGTTTTAAAATTCAAATGTGTTGTCAGCTCGGACGGTGATCTGAAAACTAACGAATAAACGTTTTAATTTTGAGATTCTTCTGCAAAAGCAGCTAAAATATCATCAATTTGAGATTCAATTTTTATTTTATCAAATCTTTTGAATACAATACCTTGTTCATTGATTAAAAACGTTTTGCGTTTGTAAAAACCAAATGAAATAGTGCCTGGAAACTTTTTACCAATCGTACGATGTAGTCGAGAATCACTAACTAAAATGTAAGGTAAATTAAATTTCTTTTGGAATCGTTTGTGCGCTTCAATTGAGTCACAGCTGATCCCAACAAGTGTGATTCCTTCTGCTTCAAGTTTGGCAATGCCATCACGAAAATTTTGTGCTTGTTTACTGCAACCAGGGGTGTTATCGGCAGGGTAAAAGTATAAAACTACGTTTTTGCCTTTATAGTCAGAAAGTTTGAACTCTTTGACTGATCCGTCCGGATATAGTGCTTTTGCGCTAAATTCAGGAGCTTTTTGACCAACTAAATTGTTCGTTTTGGATTGTGTACAGCCGCCAAGAGCCAGGAAACAAAAAAGAGTATAAAAAATCGATTTTTTTGTCATAAAACTTCCGTTAAATCAAGATTAATAATAATTTAAGTATACCAGAAATTGGGGTTTAGGCCTAATTTGGCGGTAACCTTGTATATTGGCAAAATATTGGTTTTGTTTATGCAAATTAGCCTTTGATGCTATGAAAATTTGCCTAGCCTGTATGTTTTATAATTCAAAAATTATGATATCATGATCATGAGCTTTATCTCGTCTTTTAAAGTTAAAACAATACATATCTAATAGGGAAAATACTATGTTGCAGTTATTCAAAAAAACTTGGCATTTTGCAATTCAAGAATTCACAAAACGTTTGAATTTTTGGTATAAAATAGCAGGAATGTTATTTGTAAAAGCATTTTTCATAACCGGTTTTGTTTCAGGTCTATCTGTGTTCATAAGTTTTATGGCTTATAATCAAACAAATTCAGCCTTGAATCATTCTGTAATCTATGTTTTGGGCCTTTGGTCACTTGTTGCATTATTTGTTATTCCGGCTGTTTGTTGGATGTTTTACAAAATCATGCAGTATGTGATGAATTTTATGGCAACCAGTTTGGCGACCGCGTATGATCAAAAACCAGAAAAAATAGTTTCTGTTCAAAATATTTATCCATTTTTACTGTTAATGGTATCTTTTTTTGGTCTATATCTTGTTTTTTTTCAGATAAAAACTTTTATTGTCTTTTGTTCAGGTCTTGAAATTTTAAGCACAATATTAAGTATCTTGTTACCATTATTCATGGGAACTCGATTACATTTTGCTTACTTTATTTTGCTAGAAAATTTAGATAGTACAGCGTCAATGTTTCAATTGGTCTGTGATGCTGTGCGTAAAAGCTGGTTATTAACTCAAGGTAAATTTGCCCAACTGTTCTGGATTGTAGCGTTCACCCAATTTTTTTCTATAGCTATGCAAATTGTTGCAGTTTTAAGTTTTGCAAATGTGAATGTTACGTTGAGTATTACATTAATTAGTGGACTTATGAGCTTACTGCTTGCACCATTATTTGTGATTATGTATGCACGAACTTATGTGCTTTTGAAACAATCAAGGTAAGATTGTATGCATCGACAGTATTTAAAAAAATTACTGCAAAATTATCAACCAACAGATTTGCAAGAACAAATGTTTAAAGAAAAAACAGTTTTGTTTATTGATCAAAATATCGATTGTTTTGAGCGAACATTAAAAATTGGACATATCACGGCTTCAGCATGGTTACAAAATAAAGACGATTCAAAAGCTTTATTGTTGCATCATGCAAAATTAAATCGTTGGTTTCAGCTTGGTGGCCATTGTGATGGTGATTCAAATGTTTTAGCTGTTGCAATTAAAGAAGCCCAAGAAGAATCCGGTATACAAAACATTGTTGCTGTAAGCACAGAAATTTTTGATCTTGATATTCATGAAATCCCTGCAAATAGTCGTGAACAAGCTCATGATCATTATGATGTGCGATTTTTGTTAAAAGTAGTTGGTGATGAAGAATTGATGCAAAATAGAGAATCAAAAGAATTGCGCTGGATAGATAAAAATATCTCAGAACTTCCAACCGATAATCCATCAGTTGTTCGTATGTTTCATAAATGGATATCCTTATAAATTTTTGGCAGCTTGAAAATCAGCAAGGATATCCGCTACTCTTGCTCTACCAGCCATCATCATACATTTTTTTGCCTCTTTTTTGCATAGTATTGGAATCATTGAAGAGCCAAATCCAATACTGTGTATGTTTCTTTCTAAACATTTTTTAAAATCATCTTCTGTTTTTAAATTTTTATTATGTATTTGTTGACAACAAACGCATGTTTCTTTGTGCACATTTCGTGATAATGTCACATCTTTTGGAAATCTAGGCTTTCTCAATGTAGAATCTTTCATGGGTTGCGTATGTAAATAGCTTGGATGATTGTGCATGCTGTGTAAGGATGTGATGGTAAATGTACTGAGCAAAAATATGTATCTATGCATGAGATTCCTTGAAGTGAAATTTATATGTGTAGCAGTATAATGTTTGTTACTGTTGAAATCAATTGTATTAAATTGCAGCATAATTTTGTATTGTTTTTTTAAATATAATCCGTTATCATTGAAATCACTTTACAAAAAGTTCAACAAAAAGATGATCATCTTTTTAAAAAAGCAGATTTTAGTCATGATGCAAAAAATTAATTGTTATTCTTGAGCAATTTACAATTTTTTATAACCATCAATCATCAAGACACAAAGAGATCATCAATTATTAAATTACAAATAAGCAGTTTTTACTAAATTTCAAAAATCATATTATTTAAAACCTTACTACTCAAAAGAATTTTTATGAAAATACATTTTCGTGGGCATCAATTTGCTCGTGCAATATTTTTATTATTGTCATTTCAATCAACGAACATACAAACTTCTGAAAACAAAAAAGATTATAAAACATATTTTCAACAGCAGGAAAAAATTTATCAAGAGCTTGTTAATTCAGGAATTTCTGGCGCTCGTCCTTTAAATATGGATGAAATTTTAGCAGAATCTGTACTTGCAAATTGTTCACAAGAAATTGAGCAAATAATTTTTAATTTTGAGTATCGTGTATTTTCTGCAAATAAAAAAAATATTATTTTTCATGGTCCATCAGGAACTGGTAAATCTGCGCTAGCTCAAGCAATAGCAATAAAAAGTCAGGTTCCATGTTTATTTTTTAATGTGGGCACTATATCAACTGAATATAAGGATTCAGGGGTGCAAAATTTGAATAAAATTTTCAATTATGCTCAAGGGTTAGAAAAAATTAGTGGCAGGCCATGTATTGTTATATTTGATGAACTAGAGGCATGGACTAAAAAACATACAAGTGTAAATAGTTCTGAAAATAATATTTTAACGAGCTTTTGGCAAGAGCTAGATAGGATTAGTAAAAGTAAGGTAATTGTTATTGGTACAATGAATAATACGGAAGATGTACCTGAACAAATTCTTACTCGAACATCTATGATCAAAATACCTTTGCCAAATGTACAACAGACGGAAGCAATATTGTCGTATCATTTAAAAAAAAGACAAGAAGCGTACAATCTTGCATATCCTGAATCGTTGACTGCTGCTTATCTTGCTCAACAAACAAAAATATTTTATAAAAGATTTTCTAATAGAGATTTAGAAAATTTAGTAGAAGAAGCAACTAGGCCAGTGATAAAAACACCGGCTTTATTAGATGGAAACAAAAAAATTGTTCCGGTTGAAAATTTTGTTTGTGAAATTAAAAAGATTCAATGGCAATTTATAGAAAAATGGGGACATACTTTTAAAAAGCATCTACGTGATCCTAAAATTACGATACCTTTGCTTGGAATAGCGGTGATGTTTGGGGTTGGATGCAATACTATTTTAAATCAAAGAAAAAGCTTTGATCTTCAAAAAAAGAGTATGGATATGCAAAAGGACAACCATAAAGAAGGTATTGCTATTCAAAAAGCTCATCAAGAAGAAAATGTTGCTATGCAAGAAAAGAGCGCGGCTATTCAAATGTCCCATCACAAAGAAAGTATGGAGTTTCAAATTGCAAATCAAAAAGAAAACCTTGCTATGCAAGAAAAAAGTCTGATTCAATCTAAACAGATTGCAGATTATCAAACTAGTTTTGATCATATGTCAAAACAAGCAAAAATTAATTCTATTCCATGGCAAGATTATGCTATGACCTGGAAGGATCACCACTCTAACGAGGAAATTGCCATTAATGCACAATGGCTTTCATTGAACTTACCTGGATTTCATTTGAACAACAAAGTTTTGCAAAACGCAAAATAATGCTTTTAAATTAGGAGCTTTACTATGCTTAAAATAATTAAAAAATCATTATTTTTATCATTTTGTGCGTGTTTGTCTGTATTTCCTATGAGATATGTTGTTCAAGCTGCTGTTACAAGAACTTTAACTCAATCAACGCCATATTGTCATTCATTGGTCGCAAGATGTCCCTTTAATTTTGTCGAAATGGTGGCTTCTCAAGTGGTCGAAAATGCAGCAGAAGGTATAGAAAAGGTTGCTGTAAAAACTGTGGAAATGACAGCGGAAGCGCAAAAAACAGGATTTCAAAACATTGACAGATCGGTAGATAATAAAGTTGTTTTGAGTTTGG
>JAGOPI010000026.1 GCA_017992075.1 Candidatus Babeliales bacterium | reverse complement strand
CTATTTCAATCCATAAATCTATAGATATACTTTTCATGAAAAGCTCCTTTTTGTTTAATTCACTGGTTATTCTAACCAGAAAATTGGAGCTTTTCACTATTTAATTAATTTTCGTATAGGCTCTAAGTTTAATTTTATTACGACTCTTTAGAATCATCCTTCGACAATTTTGAGTCTTGATTTTCAAATGAAATAATATCAACAAACTCGCTCACAGAATTGTTATACTTTGCAAGCATAATTTCCAGTTTTTTACGATTAAGTCCATCGATAATTGAATTTTTACGTTCTTCTAATGTTTTAATGCGTGTTGATTCATATGCAACTAATTTAACCAACTCAAACATACCATCAGATTCTTGAATAAACACGCCATCAGGTTTCATTTTTGTAATAAATTTTTGATCATCCTGTAAATCTTCTTCTGCAACTTTTATCACATTTCCCCATTCAATAAGTCCGTCAGCATCATTTTTATCAACTAATGCTTTTTCAATTTTATTTTTTACAACTTCTCGATCCGCATCATTTTCATAAGGAACTCGAGCAATTGAAATTTCATACGAACCTTCAACAAATTCCGGATTATCGTTGAAATAATTTAAAATTTCATCTTCAGTTGGAACCAACTGTGATTTAAATTTATAATGAGTAAAAAATTCAGTGTTATAAAAAATATTCAGCATTTCAAGACCTTCAGCCATCGTTCTGCCTACTTCAAAAAATAAAGTTTCAAATTCAGCGTCATTAATTTTGAGCTGTTTTTTTAAGCCTTCAATATATTTTAATGCACCATCTGGATCAACAGGCATTTTTTCACTTATAATTTGCTGCATAACAATATCTGCCTGAATCTGTTTTTGTAAAGGCACAAATTGATTATCAAGTGTACGTTTCCATGTAACATCAGTATCCACAAATGGTTTGTTATACGCAGAACCACAAACAACACAATCAATTTTATCAATTAAAAATAGTTCCGCCCGCATCATTACAGGCAGAACTATTACAAAACTAACAACTAACTTACTTAATTTCATACTTGTACCGGAGTTTGTTGCTCATCCATTTCTTCTGACATTTCTTGCATTTCTTGTTGTTTTTGTTGAGCTTTTTCTTCAAAATATTTGCTATGTTCAACAACATTTAATTCTGATTTTAATTTTTCAAGAACTGATTCAAGCTGAGTCCCTTTACGTTCATCAGACAACATTTTTGTCAAACCTTGTTGAATTTCAGGATTTTTTAAATCACGATACACAGTTTCAGTTTTTCCTGTTGCAAGAACAATCCAATATGCATTGTCACCAGCTTTAATCATATGAACTGAAGGGAATTTTTTAATTTCAAGAACAACATTTTTAATTGCATCAGTAAACGGCGCTTTTGAACTAATCACTGCAGTACCTGGAGTTTGTTTGCTTTCTACTGCCATAGTTTTAAAAGCTGCAGCTTTTTTCACATCTTTAACTTTACTTAAAAACTGCTCTGCTTTATTTTTATCTTCAAAACGTACGAATGAAATATCAACACCACCCGGAGTCAAAGTCAATGCAGGAATAAGATCTTTTTTCTCTTCATAATATTGCGCAACATCAGAATCACTAACATCAACAGGGTGCGCATCATCAAAATACTTCATGTACAATTGTGAATCCATTGCATCATGCAACTGTTTACGCTGTTTTTGAAACTCTTCAGATTTATCAATGTTTTGTTTTTCTGCCCACGCTTGCATTAATTTTGCAGTTGTCATACCACGAAAAATAATATCTTTTTCAGCATTTGGCATCATTTGCAAAAGCATATCAATTTGCGCATTTGCTTTGCGAGCCATGTCTAACTGTTCTTCATATTCTTGAACTGTCAACACAGGTTTACCATTAATTTCCAACAAAACATCTGATCCAGAAAAAGATTCAGATTTTTTTGATTTTGAAAACCAACCACAACCAACCAATAAAAATAATCCTAAAAAAGAAATCGCAACTGAATAAGTGCGAAAAGTGTTGAAAGATTTCATAAATTGTTCCTTTAAAACTGTAAAATTATTGTAAAATTACTACCACTTGCAAGATAGCAAAAGCACATAAAAATGCAACGCGCAAATAACAAAAATCGTTACCAATAATCTTAACTTATCACCAAAAATTTAACCCTAAAAAAATAATTTTATAAAGCACAATGCATGTAAAAAATTTTACCTTTTTTACTCGTCCATGTTAAACCTGTAGGCTTTGTACCGTCGGGCATGATTGCCCCACAAAACAATGCAAGTTTACAATTAATTGCACCATCAAGTTTTGCGCCGGTCAAATCTGCTCCTGCAAAATTTGCATAAGCGACATCTGCTCCGTAAAAATTTGCATTTGATAAATTTGCACCATCAAAACTTGTCGAAACAAGTGTAGCATTAAAAAAATCAACACCCGACAAATCACAATTTTGCCCAAGAATTTCAATCAAAATTGGTTTTGGATTGGTTGCTTGCACAACCTTTGAAAACATGGCACCAGATAATTGCGCACCCTTTAATTTTAAACCTTTAAATAAATTCCCTACGCCCCGAAAATCACATTTTGAGCAATTTACAATTTTTTTATTTTTAACTGCTTTTTGTAATGCTTGTACATGTTGTGGATTATAAGATTGCAAAGGCAAAAAAGAAATGAAAATAAATATTCTTATTAATTTTTTCATTACTACCTTTTATAAACTTATTTATTCTTTTTTCGATATGACTCTTCTTCCATTTCATTTAATCTATTTTGCTGCACAACTAGTACTAAATTTGCATCTTGAGGATCCAGTAAAAAAGTTAGTCTTTCTTCATTTTGCTTTAATAGCCAATTTAAATGAGAACTTGGATCTTCAAGCTGCTCCATAAGATTTTTATCAGTCCATTCAAAATAACGTTCTGCGCTTGGCATCACTTGACTACCTAGAAGCGCGCTAAAAATAAAAATTAAATATTTCATGAATACCTTTTTAAAAGTTTAATTTAAAAAATTGTTCAATCATCATAATAATAATCCAAAAAATATAGCTTGCAAACACTGCATACAGCATAGTTTTTCGTACAAAAACCTGATCTACTGATCTGTCAAACCACATATACATTTTACAAAAAACTTTCCCACGAACATAAAAAAGAATGATTGCGCCAACTAAACCCAAAATAGCCAAAGGATAAGCAATTGCGGTTGCAACTGTTTCTGGTGATAAAAATTTTATATTTAAAATATATTCTTTTGTAAGTCCAAACCAAAGCACATTTATTCCCCAAAAAAACACTGTGCAAACACTAAATGTAATTATTTGTACTCCGATTGCTACAAAATTTATAATAAACATTCGAGGAACTATAAATGTACATGGTTTTTTCAGCATACGATGCACAATGTATGCTTCTAAAACAATAACGCTCAAAAAAAGTGTAATTTCAATAAATAAACGATACTCCGCAAATGAAAAATGCTCTGCAATCATCAAGGGCGCAAAAAATGGAAAAATTAAGCTAAAAAAATAACTACTAATTTTAGTGCAAATTTCTGGAATCATAATTTTCTCTTTTTTTTAAATTTAATCTTGTTTTTCATGTTTGCGCAGCATTGTTGAATTTTGTAAATTTTTGCAACTTCGATCTCGAACTGGCTCTTGAGAGTTTAAAATTTTTAAAAATTCTTTTCTTTTATTATCTTTATTCAAATATTGACTTAATTTAGAATTTGGATCTTTAAATTCTTTCAAAATATCAGCATTTGTCCAATTCGGATTTAATTCAAATGAGTCAAGCTCTGATGTTAAAATTATCGATACATAATTTAAAATAATAAAAAATATAATTATTTTTTTCATTTTTTCTCCTTTTAAAAAAAATGGAGGAACAATTTCTTGTTCCTCCATCATAAATACTCGTTTAATTTCCACAACATTTTTTAAACTTTTTACCCGAACCGCATGAACATGGTTCATTGCGGCCAACTTTATCTTCTTCTTTGCGAACAGTTTCTGATCCAGATTCTGCTTTTGAATTGTCACTTGCATTCATTTTCATTTCATGAAGTTCACGCTCTCTGCGTTCAATTAAACGAGATTTATCAAACGCTTCAGGCTTGATATGGAACACATGATGCACAATGTCTGCACGAATTTGTTTCATCATCTCTTCAAACATTTCAAATGCTTCTTTTTTATACTCAATCAATGGATTTTTTTGACCCCAACCGCGAAGGCCTATACCTTCTTTAAGGTGATCAATGTTAATCATATGCTGCTTCCACGCTTGATCAATTGTTTCAAGCATAATCCATTTTTCAGCATCTTGAATTTGTTCAGCACCAATTTGATTTCTAAAATCAACATATTTTGTAATCACAAAACTTGCTAAATCACGTTCATACAATTCAGCACTCATCATTGAAAAAGATTGAACTTTTAAAATATCTATTGAAATTCCAAAACCAAGTGCGGCAGCTTCTAAAATTTGAGTTGATTGCACTGATGAAATTGCACTATCTGAACAATGCGCAACAACCAAATCCATGATTACAGCTTCAATAAAATTTTGAGTAATTTCTAAAATATTTTTTGAATCTTTTAAAATATCTTGACGTAAATGATAAATAACTTTGCGATGTTGATTAACAACGTCATCATACTCAATCAAATGTTTACGAATTTCAAAATTATGTTTTTCAACTTTTTCTTGAGAATGTTCAATTAATTTTGAAACTGTTTTAGATTCAATCTGTTCATCTTCTTTCATACCAGCACGCTCCATAGAACGCTTCATCTGATCACCAGCAAAAATACGAATCAAATCATCTTCAAGTGAAATATAAAATCTTGATTCACCCGAATCACCTTGACGACCAGAACGACCACGAAGTTGATTGTCGATACGGCGACTTTCATGACGCTCAGTACCTAAAACATACAATCCACCAACTACAAGCGATGTAGGATGCAATTTAATATCTGTTCCACGCCCTGCCATATTCGTTGCAATCGTTACGTTACCAGGCTGTCCTGCAAACGCTACAATTTCTGCCTCACGTGCATGTTGTTTTGCATTTAACACTTCATGTGGAATATTTTCTTTAGATAAAACTGCGCTTAATTTTTCTGATTTCTCAACAGCAATGGTACCAATAAGTACTGGTTGACCTTTTTTATGTCGCTCTTTAACATCTTCAACGATTGCTTTGAATTTTGCGCGTTCAGTTAAAAATATTAAATCATCTTTATCCATACGAATCATTTTTCGATTCGTCGGAATTGCAACAACATCAAGTTTATAAATTTTAGAAAATTCTTCAGCTTCAGTCATTGCAGTACCAGTCATACCTGCAAGTTTATAATACATTCTAAAAAAGTTTTGTAAGGTAATCGATGCCAAAGTTTGTGTTTCTTGTTCAATTTTAACGCCTTCTTTTGCTTCAATTGCTTGATGTAAACCATCACTGTAACGGCGACCTGATAAAATTCGTCCTGTAAATTCATCAACAATTAAAACTTCCCCGTCACGCACAACATAATCAACATCGATTTTAAATAAAAAATTTGCTCGAAGTGCTTGTGTTACATGATGCAGCAAATTAATATTTTCAACAGCATATAAATTTTTAACATTTAAACGATTTTCAATTTTGTCATGACCAGTTTCTGTTAATTGAATTGAACGAGCTTTTTCATCAATTTCAAAATCAACTGTTGGTGTTAAATCATAAATCACACTTTGTGCAACTTTATACAAATCTGATGATCGCTGAGCTGCACCTGAAATAATTAACGGTGTTCGCGCTTCATCAATTAAAATTGAGTCACATTCGTCAATAATTGCAAAATTTAATTCACGCTGCACATAATCTTCATAACGAAATTTCATGTTATCGCGTAAATAATCAAATCCAAGTTCATTATTTGTTGCATACAAAACATCAGAGTTATATTGAGCTTTGCGTTCATGATCATCCATATCATGAGTAAGAACACCAACAGTTAACCCTAAAAATTCATACATTGGTCGATTCCACTCAGAGTCACGACGTGCCAAATAATCGTTCACGGTAACTAAATGTGCACCTTTTCCTGATAACGCATTTAAATACAGTGCAAGTGTTGCTGTTAAAGTTTTTCCTTCACCTGTTTTCATCTCTGCAACTTTACCTTGATGTAAAACAATTGCACCCATCAACTGTACATCAAATGGGCGCATACCTAGGGTTCGTTTACAAGCTTCACGAGCAACAGCTAAAACTTGTGGTAAAATATCATCAAGCGATTTTTCGCCAGCTATTTGCTGACGAAATTCATTCGATTTTGCTTTGAGTTCATCATCTGAAAGATTTTGTATTGATGCTTCAAGTGCATTAATTTGAGCAACGATATGTTGCAATTTTTGAACAGCGCGATCGTTTGCGCTGCCGAATATTTTTGTCAGAATTTGCGTAATCATTAATCTACCTTCATTTATCTATTCAATTTAAAATAATGCTACCATAGTTATCTGTCGATTCGCACGTTCTTTTTCTTTACGAAATGAACAAAACTGCGGATTGCATATAGTACAAAGCGCATTATCAGTGTATATGTTCTGTTCTGGTATGCCAAATTTTTTCAAAAGTTGCTGTAAAAATACGCTATTATCAAAATAATATTTTGAATTTTTTAAAGTAAAAGATACAACATCAGAATATTTTTTTTCAAAATCACGCACAAACAATTCAGAAACTTCATAGCAACAAGATCGAGCACTTGGACCAAAACTACATTTTAAATTTTTAAAATCCGTTCCATAATTTTTTTGCATTGCTTGCAATGTTTCTTGCAGTACTCCATCAAACGATCCTTTCCATCCTGCATGAACAACACAAACTGCATGAGATGCAAAGTCGTACAATACCAACGGAGTACAATCTGCAGTAAGAATGACAAGGCCAATATTTTTTTGATCAGTCATTAAAAAATCACCTTGATGCTCAAACCAACTGGCACTTTTAATTACTGGATCCCGGATCAAGTCCGGGATGACGAGGGGTAAATTTTCTATCATCGATGAATTTTCGTTCATCGATGATTTTTCTTTTTGTAATGAATTTTCTGACTTCGTTGAATTTTCTTTGTGCGGTAATCTTTTTTGCTTAAGTGAACTTTCTTGCTTCAGTAAATTTTTTTGCTTTATTGGTTCTTTTTGCGTCGATAGATAAATTTCTTTTTCTTGATCCGTCATCCAAAACTTGATTTGGGATCCAGATACTGAAAAAAAATTTTTTTTGACCACCAACCCTGCAGCACCATGAACTTGATTTAAGACAACAAGCTTTTGCAATCCATAATCTTGCGCCAAATTTTGCAACTGCAAAGAAAATCGTGACTCTTTAACATCATTTAAAAGTAAAGATTCTTCTTTATTTCCAAAAAATATTAAATACGAGTCACGATTATCTATGTTCATGCTAAATTAATTTACTCAAGAGTTTGATCTGAAAATTCTTGTTTACGCAAATATGCAGGAACATCTAATGCATCTGAAGTTTGCATATCTGTTTGTTCTGTCATTATTTTAGCCAATTGTGGCTCTTCTGCATAGAATCTTTTTTCTTCAACTTTAATTTGAGCAACCGTTTGCGCAACAGATGCAACTACTTTTTCAGGTTGAGCTGCTATTGTTGGTGTAAATCCTGTTGCAACAACTGACACTATAATTTCATCTTCAAGTGTTGGATCAATCACTGAACCAACAATGACATGCGCACTTGCATTTGATGCATCATAAATTACGTTTGCAGCATCATTAATTTCATGCAATGACAAATCTGCACCACCACAAACATTTAACAACACACCACGTGCGCTTTTGATATCCATATTTTCTAACAATTCTGATGATATCGCTTTTTTTGCAGCTTCAACAGCACGATTTGCACCACTTGCAGTTCCAGTACCCATCATTGCAAGTCCCATACCTTTCATAATCGTACGCAAATCTGCAAAATCAACGTTGATATGACCTGATCTTGAAATAATTGATGAAATACTTTTTACTGAATGAATTAATAATTTATTAATCATTTCAAATGCTGCAATCATTGATACTGAACGATCAACAAGACCTAAAAGTTTTTCATTTGGTACAACAATTAACGTATCAACTTCTTTTTTTAATGTTTCAAGCGCCTGTTCTGCCACCAGCATACGACGTTTACCTTCAAATGCAAATGGCTTTGTAACAATGGCAATGCTTAAAATTCCACGATCTTTAAGTGCTTTTGCAACTACTGGTGCACCACCAGAACCTGTTCCACCACCCATACCTGCAACAATAAATACTATATCAGCATCACCGATTTGCTCCATTATACGATCCAAATCCTCTTCTGTTGATCGACGACCAACTTCAGGATTTGCACCACAACCAAGACCTTTAGTCGTTTTAACACCTAACTGAATTTTATTCATTGCTTTTGATTGACGCAACGATTGTAAATCTGAGTTTGCAACAACAAAGCCTACACCTTCAACATCTAAAAAGTCGATCATACTATTAACGGTATTACAACCTGCGCCACCGATACCCAAAATTTTAATTTTAATCGTTGATGAATCTTGCGCTTGTTCGTTTAAATTATCAAAGTCAATCATTGACTACTCCTTAAAAGAATTTATCTACCCAGGATCTCATTTTTACTAAGATCTTTTGGACCATTGGGCCTTCCATCTGATCCATGCCCTCATACTTATCTTTTCGAAGTGCATATTTCAAGAGTCCGTAACCAGTTGCATGAACAGGGCTACACAGAGCGGATGCAAACGAACAATCAACCCGAGGTTTTCCAATGCGAACTGGCATTTTTAAAACTTTATTTGCAAGCTCGTCCATACCTGCAAGCAATGCTCCACCACCAGTAAGCACCAATCCAGCAGTCATCATCGACGGAAGCGATGAACGTTTTATTTCTTCATGCAGCATTGAAAAAAGTTCTAAAGCTCGAGCTTGTAAAATATATCCTGCTTGTTGTCTACTTACATCATGCGTTAAGCCACCTTGTACAGACTCTACAGGAAACTGTTGATCTTGTTCTGCAGAAATAATTCCTACAAATCCATGCTCACGTTTAAAACGCTCAGCATCGTGAATAGTTGCTCGAAGACCAACAGCTAAATCTTTTGTAAAATAATTTCCTGCAATAGGAAAAACTTTTGTGTAACGAATACTGCCTTGTTGATACACTGCAAAATCTGAAGTTCCACCACCAATGTCTAAAACTCCAACACCTAAAGCACGTTCATCATAACTTAAAACACCGTCAGCAGAGGCCAACTGTTCAAGCACAATGTCTTTGACCACTACACCTGCAAGCTCACAACATTTAATTAAATTTTGAATTGAAGCTACCGCTCCCGTGATAACGTGCACGACAGCTTCGAGTCGAATTCCATGAAGCCCTAAAGGATTTACAACACGATCTTTGCCATCAACCATAAAATATTGCGGTAAAGCATGTAAAACTTTTTGACCTTCTTCGATAGGTACTGCTTGAGCAACAGTTAAAACTGCTTGCATATCTGCTTGCGTTACTTGTAATTTTTTAATTGGAACAGCACCATGTGTATTAAAAGAATGAATATGACTACCAGAAATTCCAACGTAGGCCTGAGTTGCACTACATCCTGCCATCAATTCTGCTTCTTTAACTGCTTGACGAATTGATTGCACCGTACGAGCAATATCAACAACAACACCTTTGTCTAAACCATCAGATGGCGATTTTCCAATTCCTAAAATTTCAACTGAATCATCTGTTAATTTTTGAGCAATAAGTACAGAAATTTTTGTTGTTCCTACATCAATTGCCGTAATAATTGAATAAAATACTTTTGACATACAGACCCCCTATCGAACAATAATTTGATTTTTAAATCTTACATCGTATACCATGCGCTTTTTTTTTGTTTTTGATTTTATTGGTACAGTTTGAACAATTTTTTGACACGATTGTAAATCTGAAAGCGATGGAACTGCTTGTGCACTTACCTGCAGAATACAATCTTTGCCATCTTTTGGCTGCAAAACAATGTTATCTTGATCAATCCATTCAATCAAAAACTCCTGTTTAAATTTTTCTGGCAACGCGACTGTAAAATCAACCATAATTTTTAAATCTGTGTCACTCAAACAAGTAACCTGAACTAAATTTTGAACAATTTCCAAAGCAAAATGATTTTTTAAACTTTTTACTCCGTTTCCACAAACAACAAATTCATTATTTAATAAAAATATTGGATCTGCAGCATCAACGTAAAAACAGATTTTGTCAGACTGACAAATTTGAACTTTCATTGAAGAAATTTCTACAAATTCCGATGTCGCTTGATTCATCACTTCTTGAGGATTTTTTGAAAAAGAGTATGCAGCTTGGATAGAAGTTTCTATATTTTTTTTAAAATCTGATGAAAGATCTTGATCAATAAAAAACACAGATTTTTCGGGAAGTACGATAGTCATGGTAGTTTTAGATTTTTTCCAAATCAAAAAACTACCAACAACTACACAAATTATGATCAGCACAAACGCTTTTTTCATCCTAATTCCCCTTAACCCAAAAACAGAATTTGAAATCATTCATGTTTATTTTGGTTGTAGTCTTTTTAAGTTAGTAAAGTCAAGACTACGATTAAAAAAGGGAATCGAATGAATATTGAAAAGAGTGCGAAAAGAATGTACGCGATTTTACCGTTATAAATTTTTCCATCAACTTTGAAAATAAATCCTGTTCATATAAAAATGCTAATAAATCTTTACGGTAAGCTCAAAATTGTTTTTATACATCAACGTTATAGCCAAACGCCAACACCTTTTTAAGATTTTAATGCTCTTGGGGCATTGGATGAAGCATTTTCATTTGATGAAGATTTTTTATCGGTCACTGGGAATGGAGCAACACAAATAAATTATTTTCCAGTCTCTTTTTTCAATTGTCTTGTGGCTTGAGCAAAGGCTAGTTGCAAATTAGCAATGAGCTTTTTTAACGTCTCTGGTGATTTACCCACAAGATAATTTTCTGGTAATGTTTTTGGTACCTTTAACAATTCAAACGTGCTTTGCCATGCTTGTACTTCTTTTACTGCTTGTAGAAGCTTTAGTTGATCGATTGACGTATTTAATTGATCTTGAAGCTGTTGATTATAATAAGCACCTTGTTCAATTTGTGCGATTAACTGAGCAAGATTTTTGTTATAAAAATCCCGTTCTCTTTCACGCTTTTCTTCCAAACTTCGAACTTGATTTTGAAGGTCACGCACTCGATCTGTTAATTGAACAATTTGATCAACTTCATGATACGCAGCTCGAACCATTCGATTATTTTCTTCATCAGAGCCATTCAAAGAGATTTCAAAAACACAATTGATCAAAAAAATAGTTATCAAAAATTTTATTTTCACAAAAAATCCCTAAATTATAATATTTTAACAAAATTGCTTTAATTAAGAGCCTATACGAAAATTAATTAAATAGTGAAAAGCTCCAATTTTCTGGTTAGAATAACCAGTGAATTAAACAAAAAGGAGCTTTTCATGAAAAGTATATCTATAGATTTATGGATTGAAATAGA
>JAGOPI010000003.1 GCA_017992075.1 Candidatus Babeliales bacterium | reverse complement strand
CCAAACTCAAAACAACTTTATTATCTACCGATCTGTCAATGTTTTGAAATCCTGTTTTTTGCGCTTCCGCTGTCATTTCCACAGTTTTTACAGCAACCTTTTCTATACCTTCTGCTGCATTTTCGACTACCTTCTCCATAGCTTCAGATCCCGAACAAAAATTCAAACAACGCACAGCTGATAAATGATAAAATGGTGCTGATTGATTCAATATTCTTACAGCCACAACCTGAACAATTCGTCTGATTGGCAAAGCAGAAGGAAAAATATATGATGAAAAAATAAACAATGAAAGCAATAATACTTTTTGCAACAATTTAAACATAACCCGAATTCAAAGTTAAAAAAAGCTGATTAAAATCATTTAAAATAGTAAACTCCCAATCAAAGCTGGAAGGCTATTGAAAAGGAGTTTCTAATGTTAACACAATTATACTGCACAATTGATGATTTTTGCAAATTACTTTAACAAGAATTAGGCAAAAAAAGATTATTGGGAAGTGAAAAATCAAGAAATCATTCTAAAATTTCTTTAAGCGAAATCGCTACTATTGCTATCTACTATCACTATTCTGGCTATAAAAATTTTAAAAATTATTATGAAAAAGAAGTTGAAAATTCATTTGAAAAATGAATTTTCAACTTCGCCAAGTTATTCAAGAATGGTTGAATTAAACTGCTAAATGCTCTTTCTTGCCTGAATCTGCTTGTTGCATTGAAGCAGATCGACGAGCTTGAAGCGTATCACGTTTCAATTTACGACGCTCTGCGCGTTCAGCTTTAGTTTCAAAGATTTTAACACCTTTGTAATATCCGCTTTCTGCACACACGGTATGAGGCATAACCGGAGTACCGCTGTTTGGACAAAAAGTGTAAGTTACAACATCTAGACCTTTGTTGGCACAGCGTTTATTACGGCGCTGTTTGGAATTTTTTCGTTTGGGACAAGGCATCGTAGATTCCTGATTTTTTTAAGGTTTAACTCTTGATTTAAAGCTAGATTCCCGTTCAAGCCGGGAATGACAAGAGAGACATAATTGCTATTTAATCGATACCAATATCATACAAAATGCTACAAAAAAAGCAAACAAAACAAAGATTAACCCTTCAAATATCCAGCTCGACATCGACCATAAGTTGGCAAATTTTGACGCTTCCAAGAACGCAAGCCGCCATCAAAAAGTGAAACGTTTTGAAATCCTTGAACTGTAAGCAATTCATAAGCATGACGACCAAGTGGGCATGGATTACCTGCACAATGAATCACAATTTCACGATTTTTTGGCCAATTTTGTACTTTTTTCAACAATTTATCAACGGGAATATTAAGCGTTCCTGGAATTTGACAATCTTTACAAATATCTTTGGGAAGAACATTTATCACATACAGCCCTTGTTCATTCATCTCCATTTTTTGATGCAAATCTTCACATGAAATCGTTGAAACCAGTTCAACAGACTCCTGCTGATCTTTCGAACAAACACCCATTTTGACCCAAAAATTACATAAAAATAGAATAACAAACAACCTTTGATTCATACCAGCCCCCTTAAATATTTTAAATTTTAACTTTTTTCAAGGGTATCAAAACGATAAGCGATGACTCAAGATGTTTAGGTTCGTTTCCAAAATCCCATGCCATCCTGAGCTATCTTTCCATCTAAACTTAACTCAAACAGTTTGTTTTGTAAGACATTTACGTCAACCTGTAATTTTGATAGCAATAAATCACCAGTAATCGGCACAACAGCTTGTTGCAAAATTTGATTCGATAGATCATCAAAAGGCATAGCCTGAACTGGTTGAACAAAAATTTTCTGTTGAGATTTTTTTTCGCCCACGACTACAGCGGGCGCAGGATAGCCCAATTCATCTAAAATATCTTGAGCACAAGTTACCAACTTTGCACCTTGCTGAATTAAATTATGGCATCCAGCACTTAATTCATCAAAAATAGAACCTGGCACAGCAAAAACTTCTCTACCTTGCTGTAGCGCAGATTCTGCGGTGATCAAAGCTCCACTTTTTGCTGCAGCTTGCAAAACCAAACAACCACGTGAAAGTCCTGAAATTAATCGATTTCGTTTTGGAAAGTTCCAGGGATCTGGTTTTGTTTCCATCGAAAATGAACTAACAATGAGTCCACCAGCAGCAACAACCTGTTCAAATAATTTTTTATTTTGTGGCGGATACACATGGCACAATCCAGAACCAACAACCACAATCGTTGGAATTTTTTGTTCAAGTGCAATTTGATGAGCATAGGTATCTGCTCCTTGAGCTCCACCACTCACAACAACCCATCCATCATGCATCATCGGAACAATTAAATAGGTTAATGCATCATGAACGTATCGATGCGCCTTGCGTGCACCGACGCATGCAATATTTTTTTCATGCGCAAAAAGATTAATATCACCTTGAAAATAAAGCAGCACGGGCGGCACATGAATTTCTTTAAGCAATTTTGAATATTCGGGACAAAAAATAGTTACTAAACCAACACGATGCTCACGCATCAATGCTAATTCTTGATCAATAATTTTTTGATTTTTTAAACCTTGTACCAAATTTTGTGCAATTTGCTCCGGCACACCTAACGTTAAAAAATCACTAACAAAAAAATTATAAACCTCTGGCAACCGCTCTTGCCCTAATCTTTCAATTAATTTATACAGTAACGCTTCGCCAACACCATCAATTAAACTAAGGTGTAAAATAATATTTTGATCAGGTATGCTCATTTATTTATTATTTTTTAGGTCGTTTAGGAAAAAATTCTGACATATCAATTGAATCATTCGTAGTTTTTTCTTTTATTATTGTCAATATAAAAAAATGGATTCATCTGCATTTTTTTGCATAAAAATTGCCGTAGTTAACTTTAAACATTTCAAATATTGCTTATTTTCTTGCAAAGCTTTTGCAATTTTTCCACCTACCGTTAATTTATTTTGCTCTGGATTATTATTTGTTACAATTTCCCCATTTGACAATGTTTTTAATCTAAGAGTTGCCCAATGAACCCTATTCCCATATTTTGTTCCAAAAGTTTGTTCCACACAATCTGCAAAGGATAATTTATTTTCACCATGCACAAAAAAACTAAACCCTAAAATGACGCTCATGAATGTTTTTTTCATAAAAACCCTAAATTAGAACATATATTTTTAATAACAAAAAGGAAGCACATTTCTATGCTTCCTTTTTGTTATTAACTACTTTTTAAATTTATTCAGCTGCTTCATCTTCAGCATCTTGATTAACAACTTGATTTTGTTCACCAAGATACTCACATCGTTCACTACTTGAAAAATCTTTACCTTCAATTGGCATCATATTTTCAAATGCAACAACTGATGAAAGTTCTTGCGACGGCTCTAAGCGAATTAAACGAACACCTTGCGCTTGACGGCCCATCGTACGAACTTCTTTTGGAGAAATTCGAATAATTTTGCCATATTGATCAATAAGCAAAATTTCAGAATTATCGCAAACAAGCACCAAGCCTATCACATCACCATTACGATCACCGGTAGGAATTGTACGAACACCCACTCCACCACGATGCGCAACACGAAAATCTTCAACTTTTGTACGTTTACCATAGCCGCGCGATGTTGCAAATAAGATATCTTGTTTTTCGTTAACGATTTCAAGACCTACAACAGCATCACCATCACGTAAACAAATTCCACGAACTCCGGCAGCTTGACGCCCCATCAATCGAACTTCTGTAGCTTTAAAGCGAATACCTTGACCTAATTTTGTTGCAATAACAATAAAATTAGTGTCAACACACACCGCACAGAATACAAGTTCATCACCTTCGTTTAAGTTTACGGCACGAATTCCCGTGCAACGAATTTTTACAAAGTTTTCACCTGGTGTACGTTTGATTGTGCCATTACGCGTTAATAACACAATTGATTTATCTTCAATATTGCCTGATTCAAGTAATTTAACAATGTATTCATTTTCTTGCAATGGAAGCAAATTAACAAGTGCACGACCTTTAGCAATACGAGATCCTTCAGGAATTTCATACACTTTCATGCAATACACACGACCAAAATTACTAAAGAACAATAAATCGCCATGTGTTGTTGTTACAAAAATATCTTGAATTAAATCTTCTGAATCATCGAGGGATGCCATACCCATTTTACCTTTACCGCCACGATGCTGCAACTCATATGTTTTGAGTGCAACTCGTTTGATGTAGCCTTTTCGAGTCAACGTTACAACAACATCTTCTTCAGTCACTAAATCTAAATCTGAAAGGACATTGATTGGACCTTGAATGGTTGTGCGACGTTTATCGCCATACTGTTCTTTAATTTCTAATAATTCTTTTAATATTTCTTTATCAAGTACTGATGTATCTTGTAAAATAATTTGAAGTTGCGCGATAAAAGCTTTCAATTCTTTCATTTCTTCTTGCAATTTACCCTGTTCAAGACCTGTTAATCGCTGAAGTCTCATTTCCAAAATTGCTTTAGATTGTTCAACTGAAAGCATAAACGTTTCGTTTAACTTTTTCATTGCATCTTCTGCAGCATCAGACTTTTTAATTAATTCAATAATTTTGTCAATGTTTTCAAGTGCAATTAATAATCCTGAAAGAATATGTTCTCGCGCTTGAGCTTTTTTCAAATCAAATTCAGTGCGTTTAAAAACAATCGTACGACGATGAATTAAAAATTCATCAAGCATACGACGTAGTGTAAAAATAATTGGTTTATTATCAAGAAGTGCAAGCATTAAAATAGAAACTGATGTTTGTAATGATGTAAATTTATAAAGCTGATTTAATGTTACGTTTGGAATTTCGCCTTTTTTCAGCTCGATAACAACGCGCATACCTTTTTTATCAGACTCATCACGAATGTTTGAAATACCTTCAATCACTTTATCTTTTACAAGATCAGCAATTTTAATAATCAACTCAGATTTATTAATCATATACGGCAATTGAGTAATAACTAAGCTTGTACCTTTCTTGCCTTCTTCTTCACTGACAACACCACGAAGCATCAAACTACCGCGACCAGTTTGATACGCTTTAACAATTCCTGAACGTCCACAAATTATTCCACCTGTAGGAAAATCTGGAGCTGGAATAATTTTAAACAAATCTTCATCGGATAAATTTTTATTTTTTAAAACAGCAATACAACCATCAAGCACCTCTGTTAAATTGTGCGGTGGAATTGATGTTGCCATACCAACTGCGATACCAGAGGTACCATTAATCAGCAAATTTGGAATGCGCGATGGTAAAATAACGGGTTCAATCGTTGACTCATCAAAGTTTGGAACAAAATCAACAGTATCTTTTGCAATATCACTTAACAGTTCAGCGCAGACTTTCATCATGCGAACTTCAGTATAACGCATAGCTGCTGCATTATCACCATCTACCGAACCCCAGTTCCCCTGTCCGTCAAGTAATGGATATCGCTTAGAAAAATCTTGAACCATACCAACCATAGTGTTGTACACAGCTTGATCACCATGCGGGTGAAAACGTCCTAAAACTTCACCGACTACGCGAACAGATTTATGGTATGGTTTGCTATGAAAAAAACCAAGCGTATACATTGTGTACACAACTCGACGATGAACTGGTTTTAAACCATCACGAACATCAGGAATCGCTCGTGATACGACAACAGACATTGCGTAATCAAGAAACGACGATTTTAGTTCGTCTTCAATTAAAATTGGAGATATAGAAAGTTTATTTTTTTCTTGATTGGTATCAGAACTCATTCAAATCCTTTTTGAAATTATTCGATTTTGATTACTCTACTATGGATGCAAATTTCTTATCAACTCCATGAATAAATAATTCATACCAGAATACTACAAAAAGGTTTAAATCACAATAATGACTTTTGTTATAAATTTCTGGATTCTGGATCAAGTTCAGAAAGACGACGGCCTCTTTTATAGTCGTTTTTTCTTTGTCATCCCAAACTTCGATTTGGGATCCAGACATAAAATAAATTCTATATTTTTGCGGCCTTAACAAGGCTATGATCTTTATCATCCCCCGACAGTCGCCAAAAAACAACACCTTGTAATTTTTTAGTCTGTGCATACAAAACTTTTACCGCAACCGAACGTGCATCATCATAACTCACAAAAATATCATCATGTGGACAAAATGCATACGGAACATAAGATTTTTTATGCCATCGTTTTTTGCACACACTGTTATTCAAATATAATTCTTTAATACGTGCATAGGTTAACGCTCCAGTTTTTTCTGTTTTTTCAAATTTTGCACCCATTTTTTCTTCAGTTTGATCATACACGTACCCATACAACGGAATTCCCAACACTAATTTATCAGGAGATACGTCCACATTCATCAATGCATTCATTGTTTCATCAATACTATACGGTGATGAATCGTTACAAATTGGAGCATTAAAACTAACTCCTGGAGAAAACGAACCACCAAAATCATACGTCATTACATGAAACCAATTCACATACTTTGCGATTGAACTTAAATTCAAACTTTTAATTATTTTTAATTGTGATTGCACTGAACAAGTAAAAATAGATTTCTTTGATCGTTTTTTTAATGCTTGATAAAATAGTTTAACCATTTCACAAAACAAAGCACTATCTTCGGGAGCAATTGTTGTACCAGGCCATTCCCAATCCAAATCTAATCCATCAAAAAGTTCTGGATACTCAAATTTATGCAAATGATCTGATCCTTGCTGTGTATGTTCATATTCATATTCATAACTATCTAAAAGTTGCACCGCAGAATCAACAAACTGCCGACTTAAGCCTTGACGCGCAATTTCAAGAAAATTTTTACTGTAGGTTCCTCCACCAACCGACAACAAAATTTTTAAATGAGGGAATTTTTTCTTGAGCTGCAAAAATTCACCAAAATGACCACCCACTTTTTTACGATGCTCAAAATTTGCACCAACGTCTGCCCAAGGATCATGCAAATCACACATTCCAGTTTCTGTATTTGGTTTTGCAAAGGCATAAATCACATGTGTCAAGGTATCCGCTATCGGTTCAATGTCTGACACTTTGTACATGCCATATTTATCCCAACTGGCAAAATAAGCAGCAACAACTTTTCCCGGCTTAATGTGTTCATATTTTGTTGGCACCGGTTGCGGACACTGCCCCAAAAGCAATGCATGCGTAACACATAACATAAAAATAAAAAAGCTTATCGTCACTAACGAAAACTTCATAAATACCCCCCACTCAGACCAATTTTGCTCATTTCTTTTATTAACAGAATAACAGTTCGAGTAGGAGCAATTCAACAAAATAGTTAAAGTTCTTGTTTGACGTCAAAAAAAATACAGCAATCTTTACGCAAAATTGCTGTATTTTAACAAAATTATTGAATTATATTATAATCATAATTTAACATCCAATAGACTATTAAAGATATCAGCCATTATTAAAAGTAAGTGATTAACTCATGAACAAATATTTTTTAATTTTCATTATATTTATGTTTCATAACCACCTATATCCATCAATAGAAAAATACAATTCCGATCTAAAATCCGCTATTTTCAAAAATAATCTTGAAGCTGTTCAACAAGCGCTCAAAAATGGCGCAAATCCAAATTTAATCATAGATGAATTTTGGCAAAACAATGCCCTGACTTTTGCTGCCACGCTTAATTATAAAGAAATCGTTCAAGAATTGCTTAACGCAAAAGCTAATCCAAACATTCAAAATAAAAATGGCACAACGGCTTTGATGTATGCTGCAGTAAAGAATTATAAAGAAATCGTTCAAGCATTGCTTAACGCAAAAGCTAATCCAAACATTCAAAATGAAAATGGCGCAACGGCTTTGATATGTGCTGCAGAAATGAATTGTAAAGAAATCGTTCAAGCATTGCTTAATGCAAAAGCTAATGTAAATGCTCAAGATAATACAGGTAGAACGGCTTTGATATGTGCTGCAAACAATAATTATAAAGAAATCGTTCAAGCATTGCTTAACGCAAACGCTAATGTAAATGCTCAAGATAATACAGGTAGAACGGCTTTGATATGTGCTGCAAACAATAATTATAAAGAAATCGTTCAAGCATTGCTTAACGCAAACGCTAATGTAAACACTCAAGATAACACAGGTAGAACTATTCTAGAAACAGTAAACCATCCTGAAATTGCACAATTACTCATTTTAAATGGAACAACAATTCCAAGAATTTTTAAGACACAAAACACCGATCTCGTCAAAAAAACTTTAAAATATGTCTCTAATTTAGCAAACGAAATAATAATTAAAAATTTTTTTAATAGCAGAAATCTATCTGACCTTACTTTAAAAAAACATTATGAAGATTTTCTTGATGGCTATCCAGAAGCTTTAGAGGAAATTTTACTCAATCCTGGATATCCAAATAAATTTAAAAATAATTTCAAACCTAAATTTATTGAAGAAGTTAGAGAAAATAAAAAACAACGTGAACAGGTTCTGTGAACAAAATTTAAAAATGCATTAATAATCTTTTCATACGAACAAATTCCTTACCCAAAATTTTAAAATTGATACCCACTTTATCAAAAAAAATTGATTTACGCATTCATATTTACAAAATGCAGCCGATCGCATACACTAACAACATGAAAAACATAGAATTAAAAAATTTCACCCCTGACAAAATCAGGAATTTTTCTATCATCGCGCACATCGATCATGGCAAATCAACACTTGCAGATAGATTACTCGAAATCACAGGTACACTTTCAACTCGTACCGGACAAAATGAACAATTTTTAGATAAACTACAAGTTGAAAAAGAACGCGGTATCACCGTTAAAGCGCAAACAGCATCCATGTTTCATACCTACAAAGGTGAAACTTATCTTTTAAACTTGATTGACACTCCTGGTCACGTAGATTTTTCTTACGAAGTATCTCGATCTTTATACGCATGCCAAGGAGCCTTGCTTTTAGTTGACGCAGCACAAGGCGTACAAGCTCAGACCATGGCAAATTTTTATCTTGCATTTGAACAAGATTTAACTATCATCCCAGTGATTAACAAAATTGATCTTCCCAACGCAAACATTCCAAAAGTTTTAAATGAAATTTACAAATTATTTGATTTTAATGAAGATGATGCAGTTTTATGTTCTGCAAAAACAGGAATTGGCATTACCAACATTTTAGATGCAATCGTTGAACGCATGCCAGCTCCAAAATCAAATTTAGATTTACCTCTAAAAGCATTACTTTTTGATTCTTGGTACGATGAATATCGCGGCGTTGTTTGTTTGGTAGCACTCAAAGACGGAATCTTAAAAAGAGGTGATCAAATATTTTTACACCAAAGCAACTGTCGTCATGAAATACTTGAACTTGGACTTATGTACCCTGAACAAAAACCGATGGATGCACTGTACGCAGGGCAAGTAGGTTACATCATCACCGGTATGAAAACCATCAAAGAAGCGCGCGTTGGTGACACTATTTCACATCCAAAAACAAGCATAGTTCCCTTCCCTGGATTTAAACCCGCAAAGTCCATGGTGTTTGCAGGGATCTTTCCCGTTGATACCTCTGAATTTGAATTACTCGCTGATGCGATTGAAAAATTAACCTTGAACGATGCTAGTGTGCACGTTGAGAAAAAAACTTCTGCAGCATTAGGCCTTGGCTATCGTTGTGGTTTTTTAGGTTTATTGCATATGGATGTGTTTAAACAGCGACTTGAACAAGAATATGAACTCGACATCATTGCAACGGCACCAAGCGTGATGTATCAAATTGAACTGAAACATGGTGCTGGCAAAATTTCAATTGAAAATCCATCTGACTTTCCAGATCCAAGCAGAATTGAAAATATTTTAGAACCGATGCTTTCAGGAACGATCATTGTTCCAAAGCAATACCTTGGAAACGTCTTGGCGCTATGCCAAGAAAAACGTGGAATTCAAAAAGATATGTCCTACCTGGATGAAGATCGTGTTGTTTTAAATTATTTATTACCACTCAACGAAGTTGCAACCGATTTTTATGATACCTTGAAATCAATTAGTTCTGGATACGCAAGTTTTGATTATGAACCTGCTGGTTATGAACCATCAGATTTAGTGAAAATGGATATTTTGCTCAACGGAGATCCTGTTGATGCACTTGCCGTCATTGTTCATCGCAGCAAAGCTGAGCGCATCGGCCGCGATTTATGTGAAAAACTTTCAAAAGTTATTCCACGTCAAATGTTTGAAGTGATCATTCAAGCTGGCATTGGTGCAAAAATTTTAGCACGTGAACGTGTTGCGGCTCTACGTAAAAACGTAACTGCAAAATGCTATGGTGGCGACATTACGCGTAAACGTAAACTTTTAGAAAAACAAAAAGAAGGTAAAAAACGTATGAAACAGGTTGGATCTGTCTCAGTTCCATCTGAAGCGTTTTTAACTATTTTAAAACGATAAAAAAAATTTTTTAAAAATCAACATGGAAAATTTTTCATGCAAACTTTTCAAAAACATACATCCACTAACACCGCATTGCCAAAAGCACGACAGCAACATTACCTAAAACTAACAAATCATAATCGTTGACAAATAAGCCATTAAATTTATGCATTAAATCTTGGCACATAGTCACACAATGAATGGTTGTTTTTTTAAATTGATTTATGTCAGTACTAAATTTATAAGCATAGGCTAATTGTCCAACCTGTGAGCACAACCATACAAAATCTTGCTGATACCCCTGCACCTGCACATGATCAAGTGATCGTTCTAAAAAATTCCACCACAATTTAAACACTTGATCACGCAAATCACAAAATGTAGGCGCTTGTTGTTCAAATAATGTTTGTCGAGCCAAATTTACGATTGAAAAAAGCCTTGATTGCACCGATGAAGAAATTTCTTGAGATTGCAAAATTTCTTGATTCAATTCTAGCATCAATTGCACAATCTGCAGACATTGAGGCATTTTTTCTGAAATGCAATGTTGATATTGATTGAGATAATTTTGCTGCAACAGCACCAAATCTTTTAAAAAAAATTTACTACGAACAGATATTTTTAAAGATGGCTTATGTGATAATACTGTAAAATTTCCTTGTGATGCATGCAATGAGGCATAAAAAAATAAACCATACATAAAACTTCGCAAAAAGTTCTGACTTTTTTTCATACGCCCCCCCATTCATATCATCTCACATACAATTATTACGCTATAAAATTTTGGTTAAATCACTGCAAAATCTTCATCTTCTGGCATTATAGGTGCCACTGGAACTTCATCAATTGAATCCGTATCCTTTGCTGATTTTTTATTTAAAGCTTGACCTAATCGAATAGTTCCATATCCAATACCACTAATAATTGCAGCAATATCAATAATCATTAAAGCTTCCATAACTTTTTTAATGGCTTTGTTATCCGTAACACCTTCGATGATAGATAGCACTAACGAACCTAAAGTCATAGCAAATAACATAATTGCAACAGAAGTTATAATTCCACTAATTTTTTTAGTTTTCTCAACAGCTTTTACTTTACCCTTTTCTGCACCATCAACAGCTTTCAATATTTTTTCAATAGGTAAACTTTTCAGCGTTTCTAACTCTAATTCATGAATCTCTCGTAAAGCTTTTCTTGGATCATCTGGATACTGGTCCCATATTTGTTTTGCTATTTTAGCATCCTCTGCTACATGCACCAATCGACTTAATTCTGGCAATACATCACCGGCATATATTAATGCTTCTTCTTTGGATAAAACTCTGGTCATAGCAGCTGCATTGGTAACACGCTTCATTACATCAGGAAGCAAGCGAATATTTTTAGTAATCTCTTCAATTCGCTCACCAACATCTGCAGGAATTGTTCCTGAACTATTTAACTCTGATATCAATGATTCAAATTTATCAATTGGAAATATAAGCCTCATCGTTGTTTTAATAGGCAAAAAGCTCCAAGATTTAAGCCATGCATCAATTTTTGCAATTTTTGCATGAGATTCTGGAGTTAATGCACACGGTTTAATTCTTAACGCTGCATGATCATCAGGAAGTCTTGCCAATTCTTCTGCAGAAACAGGTTTATAATCCCAATCACCTTCTTCAGGCTCTAGCTCAGGTGAAAAATCAAATAAATTTTCAAAAAATTTTACCAAAGATTTTGATTTTTTAATTTGTTCTTCATTATTTTTTGCTTCTGACTTTTTTAAATCTTTTTCAAATGGTTTCTCAGTCATTGTTTTTGCTGAATGCTCACTTGCTAAATGCTCAGCAGATAATGGTTCATCAGAATGTTCATTCAATGCTTCAGCATGCGCAAAATCAGATGGGGCACTTTCTTTCGCTACAGATGGTTCACGAAATCCTAAATGATGACTGGAGATAGCTATTTTCAAAGGACTTGATACATTTTCTTCTTCTTCAGATAAATCTGGATGTATACTTTCAAAACCTTGATTTGTCGCATTCCACGCAGTTTTTACACCTTCAACAACAGATTTGCTATATTTTTTTGCATGTCGTTTGAAATAATCAGTCAATGATTCTTTTGGCAATAATACTTCTGAGGGTTTATCAGAAACTTCTAAAAAACCAACTCCATCGCTAGCAAAAATTGGTTGAAATGAAAAACTTAATGTTAAAATTATTAAAAATTTTTTCATTTTTATAATCCTTAAAAAAATTTCAAATATTTGAGTCTTTATTTTAAAATACAGCATTGAGTTTTACTTTTGCAAGAGATCAGATTAGTTGATTTTTTTCTGTTACCTGAGTAGATTCAAATGAAAATAAGGAATTTTGTGTTATGAAAAACGACACACATCACAACAATTTACCCGCAGTTTCAAATTCAGAGCATCCTGTATTTTCAGGAAATTTATACATTTTTAGTGCGTTTGATATTGGATTTGATATCGATTTTAAAGGCATTAAACAATTTAAAGATGTTCGCACAGAACATGTACACGTTTCAAAATTTTTTAAACATTATCATTTGCCGCTCGAAATCGAAATTCCAAACGTATCAGAAGCTTCAAAATGTGTAAGCAGCAAAATTCACCAATTTGGTGCAGTTTCATTGACCTACAAAATTCCAATTCAAGATACGCTGCCTGATTTACGCACAACATTGACCAAACTTGATGAAAGATATCAAAAACAGGCTATCAACGACGCTTACGCAATCTATAAAACAATTAAACCGTTTATCGTCAAACCAAATTTTTATCATTTAAAATCAACCTACACCGTTATTCAACTCAACATTAATAAAAACATTACCGGTGCAGACATTAAAAATCAGTACGGTCATGACATTGCAACACTTTTACGCTTTGAAACCGAATCTCTTTCAGATTTTCAAAAAGAGATTATCGTTGCATCCTCAATTGGATATTTTAAAAAAGATTTAATTATCGTCGATAATCAAGCTGCATTCATTTATGATCCGCAATACAAAGAACTGCTCGATTTTTTTGAACTTGGAAACATTCAACAACTTGAACTTCATTATTTTGATAAACTTTTAGATAAACAACTCGCAACACTGTACGAACGAAAAACACAAAGTTTACCGCTTCTTTCTTACATGCCATTTATCGGATCACGTTATTTTGATCCAATTGGTGATTTAAACAAATTAAAAGTTGATATTTCAGTGATCACTGAGCGCTTAGAAAGTAGCATTAAACTTGGTGGTGAAACCTATTTTTCAGAAATTTATAATTTAATTATTAAACAACTTGATCTTCGCAGCTGGCAAAAATCGATTGATAAAAAATTAAACATTATCAAAGAAATTCGTTACGTGTATCAAAATAAAGTTGATGCAAATAGAGAAGATTTAATTTCAATTTTAATTATAACGTTAATTATGATTGAAGTTGGACTTGCAATGATAAAATAAAAGAAATCCCGCAATAATTTGCGGGATTTCTTTTAAAAATCAATTTAAATTCTTATTCTTTTTTTGTTTTTGGATGAAACATCGGCTCTATAGGTAATGTATATTTTCGCACATCGCTTGAATGCCATGGAGAGATAACGAAATCTGTTTTTGTTTGAGATTCAGCTTCTGTAAATGTTTTTTGACGTTTGAATAGATTATATGAAATTCTTGCTAAATTTACTCCTGCCAAGAAAGCAGAAAAAATATTTTGATCTTCTGATGATTTAGTTAACAAAAGCACTGGTAAACTTGTACAAACTAAATCTGGAATAGATCCATGAATTTCACCATTCCAAACAGATTTAACTAACCAACCAGCAATAATTGAATTTGTAATTGTAACAGTAGCGTCGAAAGCAATTTTAGAACGCGGAGAATGTATATTATTTTCACTACATTCAAAACTACCAACCATCAAACCCAGAAAAAATATTGAAAATATGAAACGTTTATTCATGAAAATCCCTAAAAAAATGTTTATAAAAATATATTTAAACAGCAACTGAAACTTTTGCAGGACGAAGTACGCGATCTTTGATCATAAAACCTTTTGATAAAATTTCTACAACTTCACCTGATGCATATTTTTCAGATTGTACTTGCATCACCGCTTCATGAAATTCTGGATCAAAATCTTTTGTTTGTTGCATCATACTGACTTCATGTTTATGCAATAATTTTAAAAGTGTTTGATACATCATTTCAATTCCAGTTAAGTCAGTACCATTTTTTTGCTGTAATGCTGCATCAAATGTATCAACAAATGGTAAAAGATCAAGCAAAACTGATTCTTTTGCCATTTCTGACCAACGAGCTTTATCTTTATCCACACGACGTTTAAAATTTTCAAATTCTGCAGAGATTCGTTTACACTGATCCTGCCACATTGAAAGCTCTGCCATACATTTTAAAGCTTGATCATGCGACTCTGAATTATTTTCATTTTTATTTTGTTCATTTTGATGTAATTGCGCATCATCCTGATCTTGATGATTTTGATCTAAATTCATAAAAATACCTTTGTAATTTTTTAAATTCTTGTGTTATACCTTGTAAATGTAACAGAAAAAATGCAGGAGCAAAAGACTTTATCAATGTTTCATGGTATGATACTCAAATGATGAATTATAAATTAATATTTTTGTTTTTAATTTTTTCAACTTCACTGCAAGCGATGAATACAACCTTTCGGCATCAACCGAATTCATTTCCACAGCCTCGCTTTGCTCGAAAAAATTTAAATTCTTGGGAATTTAACGTTGCACATCAAGTTGCAAGAAATTCATTCAATGACAACGGTGATACGGTCGAACTTCTTAATTTTAACGGACCAACCAACCTACTTAAAAGATTTATAAATAAAACGTTGCCTTACCATGATTCACAATCTTTTGGTACAGCAATCATGTCAGGTGAAATGTCAACGTTACAATATAATTTTGCTGTTGCACAAAATTTCGGTTCACATTTTTTTGCCACTGCACAGACAACCTACTCTATCGATTCTTTAAAAAATTTAACGATTCAACCTCTGCGCAACAATTGCCAATTTTTAACACAAACAGAAATTGATGCTATTGATGGACTGCAAACTTATTTACAAGATTTAACGCAACTTTTAACACCAGATAATTGCAACACCGGCATCATCAAAAATAGTGTTGGGCCTTCGATTTTCACTTTTGGATACACAACGAGTTTGCAACATTTTGATTATGTAGATTTTGTTGATATTTCAGCACAAGCTGGATTTTGCATTCCCGAGATACCACTAAATACAAAATGCTCAAAACTTTCTGCATTACCGCTCAATCAAAATGTTAATTTAGGAATTCCAGTTATGCTCAACATTGCAGTTGGTTTATATGATTGGCTCAATTTTGGAGCAACTGGCTTGGCAATTACCTACATAAAAAACGATCAAATTATTCCACTCAACACAACTACTACCAACAATGCTATACTTATTGATCAGTCAGGACTCGTTCAAGTACAACATCATCCATTTTTATATTTTAATGCATATGTTGAAGCAGAACAAATACTACCTCGATTAACTTTTTTATTTGGTATGTCCTATGCAAAACAATTTGCAACATGTTACAAAACATCAGATTCTACAAGATTTTCAAATTCAATCATTAATACCTATCCAATACATAAACCCTGGGAAACTTTCAATTTTGTTTTTTCTGGAGAAATTGATCTTTCAATGCAAGATTGTGCTATCATGCCAAACATTAAATGTATGTATATTTTACCCGCTTGGGGCGTATCAGTATTTAAAACTTCAGAGTTACTAGGCCAACTAATTATTGAATGTGCCTATAATTTTTAATTTTCATAAAAATTCTAGTTTTTTTATTATTTTTTATTTTACACTTATACATAATTTTAAAATTCAGGAGAAATGTATGAAGTCTAATAATCTATTTTTATTCATCATAAGTTACATGTTTGTAATTCAAACCATTTGCCCCATGGCACAAGCTGTAAAACCATTAATAAATCCATCAAACATAAAATTGCCAAAGAGTTCCACACTTTTCGAAACACCTCAACCTGTATCAATCGAAAATCCTCAAGCAAATTTATCAAACGAAACATTTCAACAAGTGGCTCAAAATTTTCAAGCTCAACAACCTCAAGATACGTCATGGATGCAAAAAAAAATAGAACCTTTACATCCTTCATTACAAAAACTTCATACAAAAAAAATATCAAAATTTGATGCTTTAGAAAAATATCAACCCAAAACAAAAGAAAAATCATCAAACAATAGATTTTGGGATTCAGCATATAAACATTTAAAAAAAGGGGCAACCGTAACAGGATTGATTGGAACAACAGAATCTATTAACTATGCTCAACAACAAGAACAAAACGCAATTGAAGCAAAAAAAGAAGCACAACAAAATTTTGATGAACTCAAACAAGCTTTTGAAACACTAGAAACAACTATTAATAGTTTTGATAAAGATCAAACAAAATGGACTGATTATCACAAACAAACATTTGCTCGATACCTATCATTATACAATTTTTTACTTTCAACATTAACAACTGAAGAATTAATCACAAAATATGTGCAATTAAAAAATGAACTTATTGAAATTGAAGAATATAATTTTAAAAATTTATGGAAAGAAAAACTTGCTACTTTAGAAAAAAAATGGTTTGAATCTGAAAAAAAATATCAAGCTCGTAAAGCACAATATATTGATGAATATCAAGCAGCCATCACAGAACATCTGGCACATAAAAATAAACATATTAAAGATATTTCACTTGCAAGAAACAATTCACATGACCAATTAAAAAGAAACATTAAAAAAATTAAACCAACCGTGGCACTCGAAAAATATAAAATAAAATTTTCTTCTCACTACATACCTGACCCAAAAATTGTAAAAAATAGAACTTATTCAATTGATTTAAGCTTGCCAGAACTACCTACAGCAATAAAGGCGCAGTTGAATGAAAATAATTACTAACAATTAACTTTTCAACTTATCTTTCAAAATTTGCAGTTGTCCAATATTTTGCTGTAAAAGTTGTGCATCGGTATCTGACAATGAAACGCCACGCTCAAGCTTTGCAATCATGTCATCAATGCGATCAATAAGTGTTTGCAAATAATCACGATCATCACGATAAATTGCATGAAGTTTGGAACTATCAATCATAGAATCATAAGAATCAATCATTGCAACAATAGTCATTTCGCTACGTGTTAAAAGTTCTTGCATGTCAGCACCTTGAACCAACATTATTTGATTAACACAGCTTTGCACTTCAATTAATCCTTCATGCAATAGCTCAGTAAGAGAAAATGGTGCACGAAAATCTGTAATTGGGTCAATTTCTGCAGTTGTTTTTCGATTTTTTGCAGCTAATTTTTCTGCTTTTAAAAAATAAGAAATTAACAATACGTAATAAACCAAACGATTTTTCATGAACCCTCCATTTTTCTTTACACTTTTTTTAAGTGTATCGTTAATAGTATTTTATGATTTCAGACATGCAAAAGTCAATGGTTTATGGCTTTACAAAAAGACTTTTTTTTATTTTGAATTGCAATTCAACTTTAAAAATTAAAGTTGCTTTAGCTGCGTTGCAAACAAGAAAGAATTTGTTGTTAATTTTGTCGCTCATGCCGCGACTGACACCAAAGTATGATTGCCCATACTTTGGATTCATGCAGCAAAGGGAAACCCCTTTGCCAACCCCACCGAAATTCGGTTGTGCGACTTTCTGACCATAGGGCAAAAGTCGTCCTTTATTTCGGGGGGAATATTTAAGGGCACCGCCTTAAACGCATGATTATTAAGTATGTGCGAGCATGCTTAATGAAAAGATTAAAAGGATTTAATAAAAAATCATTAAAAAAAATCCCCGATTTCTCGGGGAACTTTTTAATCACTTAAAATGGTAATTCATCTTCAAACGGTGGTTCATCTTTAAATTCAGGCAAGCCCCCAACTTCTTTTTTAACTGGCATTGGCGCTGCTGCTTTTTTTGCTGCTGCCTTTTTTGCGACAGCTTGTTCAATTTTTACAAATTCTTCAGTTTTTTGTGTTGTGTACGATGGAGCTGCATCTGCAGGTTCTACACCAAATTCTGCTGAAGCATTTGCGCTATCACCAGAATTGCTTGAAAGGAAAACCACACGATCTGCAGCAATGCTATGTTTGCTTCGTGTTGCACCTTGAGGATCCTGCCAAGTATCAAATTTCAAACGACCTTCAACCAAAACTGGACGACCTTTTGCAAGGTATTGACGACATGTATCTGCTTGAGGACCCCAAACATCTACATCAACATAACAAACTTCTTGACCCATCGTGCCTGTTTGGCGATTTTTAAACTGACGATTCGATGCTAAACCTAAACGACATACATTTTGCCCTGATGGCAACTGTTTATATTCCGGATCACGCGTTAAATTTCCAACAATAATAATTCTGTTATATCCTGCCATGAGATGATTTCCTTACAAAACTGATTGAAACTATAACAAATACCATACGTTTTTTTCTTAACTCTGTACAGATAGGTCAAAAAAATTTAAGGTTGAAACAAAAGAAAGGAATCAAATTATGTCACATACCAAAAAACATTCTCCAGTGCCTATTGTCAGCATGAGCGCAACACAACTCAAAGAAAAAATAGATCAACTTCCAGATTTAACGATTATCAACGTTTTAAATGAAGAAACTTATGTTGATTGTCATATTCCCGGATCAATCAATGTACCTTACGATCGATTAATTGAAACTTTAGCAGGTTGGGAAAAAGATAAAGAAATTGTCGTCTATTGTGCACAAAATAGTTGCTCAAAAAGCAAAGAAGCTTATGAACTATTAGCTGATTTAGGATTTACTCATCTTTCAGAATATTCTGGCGGCATGAAAGATTGGTTAAAAAAAGGTTATGACACCATTGGTATTTGCACTATGCGATATCTGCATGAATAAAAACTTTACGCGCATACAAAATCAATAATTTAGAGGATAACGCAATATTAATGATAACAAAAACATGCATCATGCTTGCTGGCACATAAAAATAGTCAACTTGATTAATCATGATCATCAACATAAACCCAAATTCACAGAAACTAACTTTACGCGATAATTTTGAAGGTTGAATAAATTTTTGATATCCAAACCACAAAACTCCACCACCAACCAATAAAATAATTTCTTTTGCAATTAAAAATGAAAGTGTAAAAAATAACAGTTGTTGATCATGAACGGCATACAACAACACAATCATCACACTGCCAAACAAAATCTTGTCTGCAATCGGATCTAAAATTTTTCCAAATTTATTTTCTTGATTCAAACGACGTGCAACAAAACCATCAAGCACATCCGTCAACGCTGCAATCATAAAAACAAGAAAAGCTTTATCCCATAAATTTTGAGTCATCAAAAAAATCACAACAGGCGTAAGCGCAATGCGTGAAAATGTTATCAAATTTGCAATATTGAGCATTTTTTAAGATCCTTTCAATCATTGATTGTAACAAAAAACAAACTACATAGTTATTTTTCTTTGCCCACTCCAAAATTGTTAAACTAAGTTTTTAAAAAAATCAGTAAAAACGAGCATATTTTACTATAAAATTTCAAAAAATATTGCAAAAAGCTTTCAGGAACTGTCAAACTAAACGTAGAAAATCAAAGTCACATTACGATACCAGGGTGCTCCTGATCAGGCGTCCTGGTATTTTTATAAGAAAACCATTGATTTTAACAATAGATTTTTGAAAAACTAGAAAGTAGTTATTTATAAAAATAAAGGAAAACAACTTATGAATCATTTCAAAAATCATTTTTTAATGCTTCTAGTTATTACGTTTACTGTTTGTGATGTAAAAATGACACACACTGAAGATGAAGAAGAAACATCATTAATCAATACTTCAGAACATGAACAACAATCAAAATCATTAATAGATCGATTTAAAGAAAGTGAATTTAATAGAAGAGCAAGTGAACGAGTTAACAACTTTAAACGAAACGTTAACGATTTTTTCTTTAAAAAACATGAACCTAAAACTATACGTCCAGAATTATCCAAACCTTTTAATTCTGAACCAACGTTTGGCGAAGATCCAAATGAAGTAAGATATCGCGCAGCTGACAAACTAGAAGACGAATTTGATATAACAACCGAAGAAGATAGAAAAATACGATTAACTAATTTTGAAGAAAAATTTGGAAAAAAACGTTCAAGTTGGAAAAACATTTTCAAATCAGATAGCGAACTTTTAGAAAAATATTTAAAAGATCCAAACGCTCGAACTGAAAGACTTGAAGAGCCTGAAGTTCGCACAGCTTTAGCTAAACTTTCACGCACAAACATTGCAAATCTTTTCACAAAAATTACTCAACAAGAAATTAGCGAATTCAAAACAAAAAATTCAAATTTAAGCCCTGATCAAATTGAAGAATTATATATTAAGACGTTCAATAAAAACGAACTTTTATTTAAAAAAATATTACAAGATTCTGATCCTGCTGGAAAAAAACAATATATTTTAATTCCAAGCAGACCTGCAGAAATTACAGCAAATTCTTTAGTTAACTTTAAATTTGAAATCTTAGACATGTCTGAATATGATTCAAATTTAACGATTGCAGAAAATGCTGTGCGTATGAAAGAAGCACAAAATTTAAGCATTCGAGCAAATCGTTTTAGTCCAAAAAGTCCTACCGATGACTTAGCGACCTACATAAAAAATTATTTAGAAGATAATCCAAATACAAAAAATTTAAAAGCTCTTCTGGTCAATGATTTTACTGCTTTAAATAGAACAACTGATATTTCAAAAGCACAAGCAGAACTTGCAAAAATTTTAGATCCATCTGAAAAAATGAAAAGTTTATTTAGAAATTTAACAGCAGATCAATTAACCGACATTACCAAGGCACAAATTAAAGCGCAAGAAAAAAATATGAATTTAGCTGGTAAAGATGCAAAAGTTTCGCATGTAGAAGCACAACGAATTTTTAAACAAAATGCAGAAGTTTATCAACGATTTACAAAAGTAGATAATTTGATTATTCCAACAGAAGATGCATCAAGAAGCAATCAAAATAGTCTTAAGTTTGAAATTATTGATCTTAGCTCTATTAAAACTGAATTAGCAAATCTTGATTATAAAAATGTGGATCTTGAAATTTTGGATTCAAATAAATCAAGAACTTTTTATTCACAAAAAAATATTAAAGCAACTGATGCGATGAATAAAATTATTCAAAAAATCAGAACTGAACAACCCGAAATACAATTAAGCGACGTTGAACTTGCAAAAGAATTAATACATTATTTGCGACACAATAAAATTGAACTACCAAAGCAACAAATGTCACCAACAGAAGCTTTAACAAAATTAGCTGAAGA
Source organism: Candidatus Babeliales bacterium (assembly GCA_017992075.1). GTDB lineage: Bacteria > Babelota > Babeliae > Babelales > Chromulinivoraceae > JACPFN01. The sequence goes on along the minus strand of JAGOPI010000003.1, from coordinate 28,168 downwards.
AAAAGTTGGTGCTGAAAACGTAAATAAGATTATTATGAATATTCGAGAAGCAAGTGAAAATCCTTACAGTGAACAAACAACTAGAGAAGTAAATCAAGCATTACAAAAATTAATTCACCCCAGGCAATAAGGCGTCATCAGTATCGAAAAATAGTACAAAAGCTGATGCGCCACAACTTAAATCACGTGAATTTTCAGAACGTGAAATACACAAAAATGAACAATCGTCTAGAAAAACAGTTGAAAATGATAAATTTACAGCAAAAAATTCAATAAAAGAACTTATCATTCCATCAAGAGCTGATGCTTTAATTACTTTGGATCAAGCAAACAGTTTAAGCATCACCAAACCCACAACAAAAGAATTTGCAGCTGCTTTAAAAATATTAGGACTTGAAGATCGCCCTCTTATTTCGCAATTCGACATTGACGCAGCTTATAAAAAACTTGCACTCAAATATCATCCTGACAAAGGTGGCGATTCTGAAATGTTTAAAGTGTTAAATGAAGCAAAAGAAATTTTAACAAACTCAGCAAAAAATAATCCCCAAACTCCTGGCATGATTTCTGGAACAGAAGCTCCTTTACAAATTACCTATAATCCAACAGAACGTATTGGAAAAGGATTATCACATTTTTCATCAAATTCTGCCGATGGTTTACCAAATGTTGAAAAACCATCAAATTTAACTAAACCAAAAGGATCACAAAATAGTAATCGTTCATCATTACCAAATATGGGTTCCAATAAAGATTTAAAACCTCAAGCAAAATCTGAATCAAAAGACAAAAACAATGTACCATCAAAACCATTTGACGCAAAAAAATTAATCAGAAATGTTGAAGCCGAAAAACCTTCATCACGCAGAAAAATCATTGATACAAAAAATTCAGATTTAAATTTACCAGAATCTCAAGAAGATCAACCTGATTTAACAGGACAATCCAACACTGGTGGATTATATTTTACACCAGCCACACATGAAGAAGTTTGGACAGATTATACGTCAGATAAACGTGAATTAACTCCTGAAGAAATTCGAGCTTTAGGTCAAGGCTTAGATGATGATGATGATGATTACAATAATGCTTCAGAAGAAGATGATCGTCCTTTAACACTTGAAGAATTAAAAGAACGAAATGCTGCAAAACGAGAACTTGAAAAAATAGAAGCACAAGAAAAAAAACTTCAAGAATTACAAACAACGCTTGAAAATCTACCAGAAGATGAAGACTCTCAACGAGAAAGTATTGAAAAAGAAGAATATTTTGCAAACAGAGAACTTCAAGCAAAAATGCAAAATTTTCAAAAAGAAATGGAAGAACTCAAAGCTCGTGAAAAAGAAAAAATCAATGATGAAAATTCAAGACAAGCAGAAATCGAAACACGTAAACGAAAACAAACATTAGCCGAAAAACTAGCAGAACCACTTTCAGAGATTGAAATAAAAAAAATTACAGAGGAATATGAAAAAAATTTAAAAGAAAAATTTGCAAATTGGAAAGAAAAACATATTGATTCAAACTCTACCTATAATGATTTTATTGATTTTGAGTTAGGTTTTAAAAATATAGAACCGACATCAGCAGAATTTGACAAAAAACTTAAAGAACTATTAATACATAATTTTTCTGATTTTAAAAATTATAACGAAGCAACACAAAATCAAATTTGGCTCAAATTAAAATTAACACTTTTCAAGATGTCAGAAAAACCACGAAAAACAGAAATGGAATGGGAATGGCATAAAAAAGATGAACAAAAACAAAAAGATATTAAAAATATTCGACAACGGATTACGGATAAAACTGAATCTTTATTAAGAGAAGCTAATATCGACAGTTTAAAAGATAGTGAATTGTATAACAAAATTCTTGATGAAATTGTTCCAAAAAATAGATTACTTTATCCAACAGAATATGCAGGTGACGAGATTTTAGCAATAATTAATAAAAAGGTACAACAGATAAAATCCGAAAAAAATGAGCAAATAAGAAAACTAAAGGCAATTTTAAAATCTTATGATTTGTTTTCTACAACATCTATTATAAGCGAACAACAAAAAAAAGCGATGGACAATTCCAAAACTAAAATCGATTCAATATTAAGCGAATTACAAAAACCAAATGCAACACCAATAAAAAATGCTGATTTTGAAAAATTTGAAACTATATATCAAAAATTATATTCGCCAGATAAATATTCGCTAGATGAATATTAAACTATAAAAGGAAAACCATATGAAAAATTTTAAAAATTTATGGACCTTAACATTTTTAATGATGACAACTCAATGTTTTTCAATTGAGGATGAAGAACAAGAATATAATCCTGAAACATCATTTTATGCAGATGATAATGAAGAACTTGAAAAGAATTTACACAACCACCAAGCAGTTGGTCTAAAAAAAACAGAAGAAACACCTTTAACAGTTAAACCCAACTGGTTAACCAAGCAATTTGATAAAGTAAGCAACTGGTCAAACAAACGAACATTAAGCAAAATGTTTACAGCAAATGCAAAAAATGATTCCTCAAGTCAAGAAGGTATCCTTCCTACAGAAGGAACAAAAAATATGTGGAAAACTTTAAGCACAAAAGATCAACAAGATTTAATAAATGAATGGTCAAAAAATCGCAAGGATGCCGTGCAGAAAGAATTAGCAAGAGATCATAAAAAATATACCAATGATTTAAATGCATACGAATCTCACGATAAAAAAGAAACATTTGCAGAAATTGAACATACAAAAGAAGAAATTAAAAAAATTGATAAAAAAATTGCTACAGCTCAAGAAAAATTAAATAAGAACATATCTAATGAAACAAAAGAAAGAACTTTAAAAGCCAACATAATTAGACTTAAAATGCTCAAAAACGCATACGAAGAGACTAAACAAAAGGCTTTAACTTCAATTGATAAAGAATTGAAGCTTAAAAACTCCACGCATGAAGATTCTAAAAACTCAATTATTGCAAATCATGTTACAAAAATTAACAATTTCGTTAATTCAATTAATGCGCTTGAAGATTCAACTGTTGAAATTAGCAAAAACGATTCTGATAGAAATAAAACTCAATTACTTGAGGAATCTACAGATCAACTAGATTTAGCAAAAGAACCAAAAATACAAGAACGCGTTACAATCAATGAAAATGAACCAGCTTTAACAGCAGATAAAAGCGAATATAACGAACTTGCAAAGAAAGCAAAGACAATTGCTTTGTCTTTACTTGAATTTGAGAGAATCATACTTTTAGCTAAAAAGGTTTATGGAAACGATTCATTCCAATATAGAATATGGGATGAGTTGTATAAAACTAAATTAGACGAACAATTAAAATCAGGAGAAAAATTACCTTTACCTAAATCAGCACCAACAGAAACATCAGTTAATGCAAAGAAAAATGATGATGATTTTGAAGAATTTCTTAAAGGTTTTACTTCACAATAAAAACGAAAATAATTAATTTTAATTTTTAACTGAACATAACAGAAAGGCAGCTATCAAAAGCTGCCTTTTATTTTTCAATCTAAATCAGACTCTGAATCTCGTTTTGGCCGATACATCAACATTTGCGAAACTCGTTGTTGAATCATCGGATGTACTTTTTGAGTATTTTGCATTCGAAGTACATTAAATGCATTATGAATTTCATGATTTTCAGCATTCATTTTATCTTGAATTTCTTGTAACCAACAATATTGTACATAGGTTAGTTTTGTTGGAATTTTTGCGCCGGCATGCAATAAATCTTCAATACAATTTTTTTGACCTTTCATTAATGCAACTTGCACTAATGAAATTGTTTCTGGCGATGTTAAAGCTTTCCATTCATGATCAACTTTAGCTCCAGCTTCAAGCAACATTTGAACAACTTTTTTGCTACCCTCAAAAATTGCCATAATTAACAATGTGAAATTATTTTCATTTTCTGATTCCAAATCACTAGCCGCAATAATATTTCGCATCGTTTCAAAATCATGTTCACACATCGCTTGTTCAAAAATATCAAAACCTTCATCTGTCAAATTTCTTGATTCTTTTTGATTTAAATATTCTTGAGCAAGCTGTTTATTTGATAATCGTGGTCGTTTTGATACTCGCTGAATTTTCTTTACCCTTTGTTTCTTAACTGGAGGTACTATGATAGCAAAAATATTTGAAGATTCAGCAAAACGAACACTAACGATTAACAAAAGAAAAATTATTTTTTTCATTTTCATAGACTTTCTATAAAGCTTTTTGAATTATTCCACCACCCAAACAAATATCACCATCATACAACACTGCAAACTGTCCCGCAGCAATTCCTTGGCGACTATCATGCTTGAGAATAATGGTTATGTTTTTTTGATCAATGCTTACAGTGCATGGATACACTATCGGTCCATGACGAAAACGAACATCTAATTCTGATTTTTCAGACACAAAACCTTGATTCCAATTAAAATTAACGACAACCATACCATGTTTATGTTCACTGATTGCATCGTATGCTTTTGAAACAAAAATAATATTTTTTTCCACATCTTTCGATACTACGTACCAAGGACCACTAGAAAGGCCCAAACCTTGCCGCTGGCCAATCGTATAAAACCAATAGCCATCATGAACACCCAATAATTTTCTCGTTTCAAATTCAACAATTTCACCCTGCTTAACACCCAAATGTGCTTTTAAAAAATCTGCAAAATTAAATTTGCCTAAAAAACAGATTCCTTGTGAGTCTTTTCGTGTAGCCGTAGGTAACTGATAATGTTCTGCCAGCTTTCGAACTTCCCATTTTTCAAAACCACCAATGGGAAACAAAGCTTTTTTGAGTTGAGCTTGAGAAAGATAAGCTAAAAAATAGGTTTGATCTTTGATCAGGTCTTTACCTTTTTTTAAAATTGAAACTTCAGAATGATGCTCAACTTGTGCATAGTGCCCTGTTGCAACATAATCAAAGGATGAATCAATCGCATCATAAAACGCACCAAATTTTACTTGTTGATTGCACAGCATGTCTGGATTTGGAGTGCGCCCTTGCTCAATGTCTTTAAGCATATAAGACACAACTTTATCATGATAAACTTGCTGCATTGAAATAATTTTAAGCGGTACATTCAGTTGAGTACATACAGCTTGAACAAACTCTAAATCATCTTGCCATGGACAAGAGCCCAAATATGACAATTCGTCTTCAAGCCAAATTTTTAAATAAAAAGCGGTAACGTCATGTCCTTGCTCTTTTAAAAGTGCTAAAGCAACTGAACTATCAACGCCACCAGAAACTAAAACTGCTATTTTTTTTTTAAAGATATTCATAGATTTAAATGTATCAAAAAATATAAATCATTGAAATATAGAAATGAAAACAAGTACACTTTTCAAAAAATAAGGAGTATTTGTCATGATTTTAAATTTAAAAAATCTTTTATTCTCAATAATAACTTTTTTTGGCCTAACTCCCCAACCCATAACCAACAACGCGATATCAGAGGAAACAAAACAATTTTTCAGTTCAATTCGATACGATCGTTTAGCAACTTTTTCAGAAAAGCTACCCTTACTCGATCGCAACATTCAACTTCCCAACGGAATAACTCCAATTACTTTTGCCATTCAACATAGCAATTTTGCATGTTGCACAGAACTGTTAAAACAAAATTTTATACCATCAGTTCATGATTTACAACAAGCAATGTTCATGCAAGAACTTGAAACAAATGAACAAAAAAAAGAAGATGTTAAAATATGCATCAATTTTTTAAAAAATTATTTTGAAAATGAAAAAGCATCATCTCACACATTAATCACTCGCGGAAAAGATCCAATTACGCTCGCTGCTCAAAATTTAGCACTACAGTTAAATACTCGCGAATATACATTTATGCAAGCAATAAAACGCAACGATATCACCAGCATGCAAACATTACTTGAACAAGGAGTAAATATCAACGCAGAAATTAACGGATTACGTCCAATAAATTTTGCAATTATTCACAGCCAAGAAGATGCATTACGTTATTTACTTGCACGACAAGACACAAAAGTTACCGTTACTAAAGATGATGTGGAGCAAGCAATTACTGAAATTGAAATGTTACAAGCAGCCTTACCACCAACAGAACAACCTGCAGATTTAAAATACATGGGAGTTAAAGAAACGATAAAAGCACAAAATGATGAACATAGCGCGGTGCTACGCAAAGCCTTAAGAGTGTATGAGCTTGTCAAACAACGTTATGAAAACGATACAAAAAATCTCTATGTATCAGTTTACTCTCGCTTAGAAAATAGAAGTTCATCGCCACAAAATTAAAAGTTTCTAATGACAAAACTTCAAAAAGAACATAGGCTAAAATTGATACAATAATAAGGATTTAATCTACTATGAACGTTTTTGAACAAATTCAACAAAGTTTTACAACCTATTTAATACAAGAATTTCGAATTCCTCTAGAAATTATCAACGAATCACAATTTGAACTTAACACTGATCCAACAAAACAAAATTTTGGTGACATCAATGCAAACGTAGCAATGATTTGTGCTCCAAAAATGAAAAAAAATTCTCGAGCTTTCGCACAAGAAATCGTAACTAAATTTTCACACCCACTTGTTGATCACATCGAAATTGCAGGTCCAGGATTTTTAAATTTTTTTTTAGCACCATCATGGTACACACAAATTGCAACACAGATACATGAACAAAAAAGCGATTTTTTCAAACCCAACACAATACTTAAACAAAAAATCAATGTTGAATTTGTAAGTGCAAATCCGACAGGTCCAATGCATGTAGGTCATGGCAGAAATGGAATTTTAGGCGACGTTTTAGCAAATATTTTAACATTTTTAGGCAATGATGTAACAAAAGAATTTTACATCAATGATGCTGGCGCACAAATGATCAAACTTCAAAATTCATTTAAAATTCGTTGCATGCAAGAGCTAGGTCTTTATCAAGAACTTCCAGAAGACGCATATCATGGACCTTATTTAATTGATCTTGCAAAAACATGCGTTACACAATTTGGTCAAAATTTACAACAAGAACCTGACAATTTTTTCCAATCATATGCAAAAAATCACATGCTTGAACAATTGCAAACAACTTTGCAAAACTATGGCATATTGTTTGACATTTGGTTCTCTGAAAAAACTTTACATGATCATGGTAAAGTGGCTGCAGCAATTGAAAAACTTATACAATCCGGTCATACCTTTGAAGATGAAGGAGCTCTTTGGTTCCGATCAACTACATTTGGTGATGACAAAGATCGTGTACTCAAAAAAGCAAATGGTGAACTAACCTATGTCGCAGCAGATATTTCCTATTTAATTGATAAAATTGAACGTGGTTTTACAAAAATAGTCATGGTTTTAGGCCATGATCATCACAGCTATAAAATACGACTTGAAGCTATCATGCAAGCACTTAATTATGATCCAAAAAATTTAAACGTCATTTTATATCAACTCGTGCACATCATGAAAGATGGACAATCAGTCAAAATGTCAAAACGATCTGGCAACATGGTAACCCTCGAAGAAGTAGTTGAAGAAGTTGGAAAAAATGTTGCGAGATATTTTTTCTTAAATCGCAAAGCAGATGCAGAACTTCAATTTGATGTAAATTTAGCATTGTCACAAAGCAATGAAAATCCAATTTATTATATTCAGTATGCATTTGTGCGAACGGTCAGCATTCAACGCAATGCAAGCGAGCAAGGTTTTTTTGCTGCACCAACGATAACAAACCATTTCAATGATACTGAAAAAATAATATTAAAAAAAATCTGCGCACTTAAAAATTTGATTGCAAACATTGGTAAAAATCATCAAATTCATGTGTTAGCATATTTTACATATGAATTCGCAACACTATTTCATCAATATTACAATTTACAACGCGTAATTGATGAAAAAAATCCAGAACAAACAGCTCAAAGATTATATTTGGTAAATCTTGTACAAGAAGCATTAAAAACTTCACTTTTTTTAATGGGTATCACCCCAATGCAAAAAATGTGACAATCCGTTTAATTTTGTCTTAAATATATTTACATTATCACCTCCGGCTTTGAACGGGGGTCCAAGTCATTAACTCATAATTCATAAAAAAATTACATCGGATTCAATTCCTGTTCAAAGCCAGGAATGACATAAAAAAAAGGATTTGAAATGAAGCGATTGTTTAGCATATTAACTATATTTTTTTTGTACAACATTACACATTCAGAAATTTTTAATTTTTGGAATGATTTAAATCATCAAACAACAGTGCAACTTTCAGAACTACAAAACTTTCAACTTGCCTATTTGCATGATGAATTAGCAAAAAATTATGTTATGGTACAAACCGTATGGATTTTAAATCCAGATGTGCGCACACTTCTTGAAATTATGGAACTTTCTGTGCAACAATCATCGGTAGAGACTCAAAATATTTTTAAAAAAAAAATTATAAAAACCTTTCAAAACTTTCATATCGATGTTTATTTTACCAAGACAGGATTAATTGAAAAAATTGATTCTGAAAATAAAAAATTTGCTCAGCATCATTTTCTTTCTAAAAAATTAACATTTCATCACTCAAAAAATTACAAATCAAACAATATTCGACCACCTCAAAAAATTAAAGGCGCAAATCGAACACGTAAAAAATTAGAAGAAGCTTGGAAAAAACGTAAAGAATCAGCAAAAAATGAATCCCTAAAAGCACAAGAAAAACGAACTGCTTTACAAAAATTACATGAACCAACTCCTGCAGATCATATGGCTGAAATAATCTGGAACCATGAAATGCAGCGTCACACAAAAACATTATTAACTCAAAAAGATGAATTGCAAACAGAAAATAACGAATTTCACAGCGAAGCTTAAAGTTTTGTAAAAATAGAAATTTTGCCAAAATTCTATTTTCTGGCACACTATAAAGAACGTGAACCTTCGTAGGTTACTGTTCTATCGTTGCCAACAAATCATAGGAATCATTAACATGTCAAAAGTATCTTTAGATTCTATACAAAAATTAAGAACAATTACTGGCCTTGGAATGCTGGATTGCAAAAAAGCACTCGAAGAAGCACAAGGCGACATTGAAAAAGCAATCGATCTTTTACGCAAACGTGGCGCGGCTCTTGCAGATAAACGTGCTGATCGTGAAACAACTCAAGGAATCGTTGTTACCTACATTCATCCTGGTGATCAAACAGGTGTTTTAGTTGAAGTAAACTGTGAAACAGATTTTGTTGCTCGCACAGCAGACTTAAAAGCTTTTGCAAAAGATATTGCAATGCACATTGCAGCAAACAAACCTGTTTATGTATCACCTGATCAAGTTGATGCAGCGTACCTGGCAAAAGAAAAAGAAATTGCTATAGAACAGTTAAAATCTCAAGGTAAACCTGCAAACATGATTGAAAAAATCATTGAAGGTAAAATGGCAAAAATCGCAAGTGATGTATCACTTTTAAAACAGCCATTTGTAAAAGACGATAAAAAAACAGTTGAAGATATCATCAAAGAAGTTTCAGCAAAAACTGGTGAAAATATTAAAATTAAACGTTTCGCTCGATTTGAAATCGGCGGATAGGAGATTTAAATCATGACGCCATTTATTATTGAAGAAGGTAACTTAAAAGGTTTTGAAAAAACAGTTACTGCAGAGATGGATAAATCCTTAGCTCATTTTGAAAAAGAACTCGCAAGTGTTCGTACCGGTAGAGCTCAAGTTAGCATGATTGAAGAAGTAAAAGTTGAATGTTACGGTGGAAGTCACATGCGACTCAAAGAAATCGCATCACTTGCGGCACCTGACGTTAACATGCTTACAGTACAACCATGGGACAAAGGACTCTTAGGCGACATTGAACGCGCAATAATTACATCACACCTAGGCATGACTCCAATCATTGATGGCGATATCATTCGTATGGAAATTCCTCGTATGACAACAAATCGTCGTGATGAATTAACAAAACTTGTTGGTCAAAAAGTTGAAACCAGCAAAATCGATATCAGAAACATTCGTAAAGATGTACAAAACATGATCAAAGATAGCCAAAAAAGCAAAAAAATATCTGAAGATTTTGAAAAACGCCTTGGCAAAACTTTGCAAGATTTAACTGACAAATATGTTGCTAAAATTGATGCGGCAGGCGAAAAAAAGAAAACTGAGCTTAAAGCTGTATAAAAGCTTTATTGCAAAATTATAGTCATCTGATATAATTTTGAACAATTATCCTAAGTTAATTGAGTGCAAGAGTGGCGAAACTGGTAGACGCGCTGGACTTAGGATCCAGTTCCCGAGAGGGAGTGGGGGTTCAAGTCCCTCCTCTTGTACCAAAAAAAAGGAGTGTTTTAATGGTACAAAACGATAAAATCTGTTGTTTGGTTGATCCAATTTCATCAAACAACAGTTTTCTTTTTTCTGTTACAGTCCCAGCAAAAATCACCGAATCTTTTTTTAAATTAGCAACAGAGCGTCAACAGTCATCTATGAATCCTATCGGATTTAAAAAAGGACTTGCTCCAATCGCATACATTCAAGAACATTTTAAAACTCCCATGATCAGTCATCTCAAAGATTTAGGGCTAAAATTTTTTGGTATCAATACCCTTTTACAACAAATTCGCAATCAAAAAATTGTCATCGTTGGAACTCCAGAACTTAAAGACATTCAAGTCGATATGAATGGAAATACGATCTACACATTTCAAGGCCATACACCCAAAGAACTATACATGCAAAGTTGGAAATATTTACCATTCAAACCAACTCCACGCAAAAAATATCGCGACATTGATAAACAAGTGTTATCTTTTTTACAAGATGAAGAAAAAGCAAGCAAAATTCATGATCCAAACAAAGGTATCCAAGTTGGTGATTGGATTTGCTTTCAAGCATGGGTTATTGATCAAAAAAATAACCCGATTTTTGAACAACATACTGCCAACGTTTGGCTTCGAATTGGCGATGAAGAACCTGATTTAGATTTTCAAAATAGTTTTTTAGGAAAAAAATTAGGTGAACAATTTGTAACCGACATTCCAAGCTTTCAAAACTATTTCTGTGAAAACTCTAGTTCAAATTATACCTTCGTAATTCAAATTCAAGACATTGTACCTTATCATTCATTTTCTTTTGATTTGTTTAAAAACTATTTTAAAATTAAAACACACAAAGATTTACTCACAAAAATGACTGAAGTCTTTTCATTTAGTAACGATATTTCACAACGAAGATCAATCGCACATGAAGCATTAGGCATCATCATTAAAAAAAATCAAATTGTACTTCCTGAAGAATCAATTTTAACACAAAAACGACAAATTATTGGTGATTTACAATTTAAACCAGACTTTATGGTTTATAAAATGGATCCTCAATTTGACACTCACGTAACCAACATGGCAAAACGACAACTTCTTGACGGAGTTATTGCAGAATTTATTGGGTATCAAGATAACATCACGGTGAATCACAACGACATTAAAACAGTCTTGCAACTGACACAACGACCACGATTGAAAGATTTTTTATATTTTCCATTCATCAAAAGTCAGCTGAATGGTCAAGAGTTTCCTGTTGAACATGAAAGTTTGCATAATTTTTGTTTACGTGAAAAATCAGTGAACCACATTATTTATCACTTAACAAAAAAGTAATGACTATTTATAAATTTTTGGATCCCAGATCTGAGTCTGGGATGACGAACAACAACGAATCTTGTTTAATCAATGATAAAAAACATACATTTTACAATTCCGTCATTCCAAACTTGATTTGGAATCCAGGCATAAGATAAAGAAAAAAAAATCAAAAGGTACAACATGACAAACAATTCAAAAAATATTCATTCTCTTATCATCATCGGCGCTGGACCTGCAGGACTAACTGCAGCAATTTACGCAGCTCGTGCAAATTTACATCCGATTATCATTGAAGGACCAAAACCTGGAGGTCAACTCATGAGTACAACCATGATAGAAAATTGGCCAGGAACAGCTTCAATTATGGGACCTGAACTGATGATCAACATGCAAAATCATGCAAAAAAATTTAACGTAAACACCATTTCAGGATCAGTTACCAACGTTGATTTATCAAAAAAACCGTTCACGATCACTATTGATAACAAACAACAAATTCAAGCTCATAGCATCATCATTGCCAGTGGTGCAACGCCAAATAGACTTTCTTGTCCAGGTGAACAAGAATTTTGGGGTAAAGGCGTATCAACATGCGCAACATGTGATGGAGCATTTTACAAAAACCAACATATCGTTGTTGTGGGTGGTGGCGATTCAGGTATGGAAGCAGCATCATTTTTACACCGTAACGGCAACAAAATAACTATCATTCACATAGGAGAACATTTAACAGCATCACACGCAATGCAACAACGAGTTTTAAACAAAGATGGATTTACAATTATATACAACAGCACCGTGTCTGCAATTCATGGCAAAGATGGCAAAATTGTTGGCGTTACCGTGATCAACGGAAAATCCCAAGAAAAATATGAATTAAAAACTGATGCTGTTTTTTTAACGATTGGACTCAAACCGAACACTGATATTTTTGCAAATCAACTTGATCGATCAAAATTCGGTCACATTCAGGTTACCGATCTTGTTAAAACTTCAGTTCCAGGAGTTTTTGCTTGTGGTGACGTACAAGATCCTAAATATCGACAAGCGATTGTCTCTGCAGGATTTGGTTGTATTGCTGCTCTTGAAGCTGAACGATATCTTGCTGCAAACAACTTAGATTAACAAAATTTGACAAAGCATTCTGATTTTTCATACAGTCTTTGAAATGTTTCAACTCTTAAAAAAGGACTTTTATGAAAAAATCTATGTTATTTTTTTTCAGCGTGCTATGCCTTACTTTTGCAGCTCATGTTGACGCAAAACAATCACGCAAAGAAATCCAAGCCGACATTAATCAAACGGCTATGCCTGGATCAAATTCAAATTCCTACTTTTCAGAATTTGCAGGGGATGATGAATTTGGCACAGAATCAAAAATAGCAAATCCAAAAAAAGTGCAAAAACAACTAAGCAATATTCAAAAAAGATTAGATCAAATTCGTAAAGATATTCAACAAATCAGCGTAAACATTACATTAAAGTAGCTTTTGACAAAAAACCAGCCATAAACCCATGGCTGGTTTTTTGATTTTAACCATTATATTTGCAAAAAAATGAATAATTCTTTAAACTATAACCTATAAATATGCATATTCCCGTGATCAAAAGAAGGTTCTTGCTATGTCAGTAACATTTTTCAAAAAAAGCCGCGTCAAACGAAACCGTAAACACGGATTTTTAAAACGTATGGCAACTAAAGATGGTCGCACTATTATCAAACGTCGTCGCGCAAAAGGCAGAAAACGCCTAGCAGTACGTGCTTAAAATTTTAAAAGGTACGTTGTAAATTTATGCACAACAAAATTTCCAACAAACTTTCCAAATTCAGTAAAAAAGAGCTTGATCACTTTTTTGATGTGGCCAAAAGCCCAAAAAAGAATCAAGCTTTTACTTTTTTAACGGCAAAGGCAACATTGCCATTTGGAAGAATCTTAATCGTTGCATCCAGAAAATATGGTAACGCTCCACAAAGAAATCTATTAAAACGTCGAGCAAAAGCTATTTTTTGGGAAAATAAACTGTACGAAAAAAAAATCGACCTAGCAATCATTGCTCGGCCATCTGGAAAATCATATGATTTTGATCAACTTAAAAAATTGGTTTTGGAAATTTTTACACAATATTGATCGCATTGTTGCTCAATGTTTAAGCTGGTTTATTCTGCAAGCTCGACCTTTTTTTGGACCTCCAGCAATTTGTCCTTTCAAAATTGGTTGCACCCAACTTGCGATTATAAATTTAGAACAATTTTCAGTTCCTGTTGCTGTGTGGCACACAAGCTGTCGTTTAATTCGTTGCAACCCTATTTGGCTTTGGTGGCATAAAAATTAAGAACAAATTTTTTGAACAAATTCAGGTTTAAAAAAACTTTGAGCTTTCATTCGAATTAATTTAGAAAAATGATTCGTATCATCAGGACATATCATAGTTCTCAACAACCCTGAATCTTTACCTTCAAGCCAAAATTCATAGGCATTCATAACAGATTCGCCAAATAATGTTTCTCGCTCTTCATTCATTTCTATAGAATTTTTCAAATGCTTATAATAATTTACTAAGCTTTGATAATTATCATAAACATCCGGTTTCTGTCCAAATGCATTTATTAATTGAGAATCTGCTCCAAGCGCAAGCAAACCAGTCACCATCTCATCATTGCCTAATCGAGGAGATGCATGCCATTCTTCATTATAAAAAATGAATTCATTCATAGCATAGTGTAATAAAATATTACCATACCCATCTTTTTTCTTATTTATATCAACTCCCGATCGAAGAAGATTTGAAAAAATTGTATAAAAATCGGGAGCAAATTTTTTAGCGTAAACTACATGATTCGCAATACAATCACTGTCTTTTCCTTGATTTTTCAAATATTGAACAAATTCTTGATCAAAAGAAGCACCACTATTTAATAACCTTTTAATATTTTGTCGATCTTCTAAATCTGCTGCATACATTAATGAGGTTTTTCCTGTATTATCTTTTAAATCTAAATACCCCTTAGTTTTATAGTCATTTGGCAACATAGACATAATATGTTCTAAGACTTGAATTCTTCTATTACCAGAAGCCAAATGCAAAGGGGTAATCCCTTCATTATTTTTACTTAATGGCCGAGCATACTTGCGTGCCAACAATTTAAATATTTCTTGCATTTCTTGATCAGAATAATTATGTAAATTGTTAATACAATAATGTAAAGGACGATTACCTAATGCATCTTTAGCATTAATCACGCTTTCATCTACTCTTAAAAGAACATGATAAACATTTTCTGCAGGATAATCATGCATAAAAATTTCATGTATCAACATTCGACCAGTCTTTGGATCAACATATGACAACAAGCTAGGATTGGAGTCTAAAATTTCACTAACTTTTTTCAAATTATTTATTAATAAAGCATGTTTCAATTTATTAAAATCAACCGCATTTCGCTGTTCATTATTTATAATCGTTTCAAGTTGATAAGACCCAAAAATTGTAACACTCACAAAATTCATCAATAACAAAATTAAATGATTATTTTTCATATTTTTATTCATAATTTTTTAAATTCCCGCCCCATTTTCAAAAGATTGACCCAATTTATTCAAAATTCTTTTTTTATCTTCTGCGCTCTTTAATCGCATCGCTGCATTATCATGTAACCCATCTAATTGCCAATCAGCCTCATGTAATTCAGATTGCGGTTTTTTATAAATTAAAATTGAAGGATTTGGTTCATATTTTTTCCAATAACTATCAAGCTCTCGATGCCGCACAGGAACTTCTTTTTCTATTTTTTCTAATTTTTGTCGCACATCATCGCTGTCAAAATCTGGCAAAATTGCAAAATATTTTTGAATCTCTTCCTTTTCTTTTAATTTATCAATCACAAATGAATAATGTCGCATAGCATAATCAATAATAGTTTTTTGCCGCTTATCTTGAAGAAGAAAATTTATTTTATTGCTTAAATATAACGCATTTATTATATCTTCATTATAAGGTTCTTCTAATGCATACATAAAAGGCGTTTTACCATATATATCTTGAGCGTTAACATCCCAACCACGGTCAACCAAAAATTGAATACTTCTTTCTGGAAAATGATGTTGAGCCGACAAATGTAATAATGTTTGATTTTCATCGTTCAACTCATATTGAAATCGTGGATTTAAATTAAGCAATTCTCCTGCAAAATTAATATGTCCATACGATAAAACTTCATAAAATTTATCTAATTCTGGATCTGAGCTATCAGAAGCAAATGTTGCATTATTTGAAATAAAAATGACTAATGCCATTAAAAATTTTTTATTCATAATTCTTCTTTTTTTAAAATTCCATAAAATGAATCACCACAACATAAAGGATACTTAATTCGCAAAGAAAAATACATAGTTTTAAGCAAAATCCATACAAAACATAAACCATCTCTTTACTTTGAAACCTTCAAACCATTAATATAATAACGAAATGGGGATATGGAGGATACAATGAAAGTCTATGCTATCTTTGCAAATGACAACGTTCAAGGCACAACTCAAAAGCTTTTTAATCAAGCAACAAAAACGCTTGCCGCGCTAAGCCACGAAATCGATATTTTAAATTTGTACGATCGAAAGTTTGAAATTCCCTTTTTTTATCACGATCAAACATTCATGGAAAGCCATCCATTCTACCTTGAGAATAAAAAACGATTTTTAGAGGCTGACGCGCTTCTTTTAGTTTTTCCCTTGTATTGGTATTCCGTGCCAGCAATTATGAAAGCCTGGCTCGATTTGATTAACGCTTGGGCCTATAAATATGAATCTGGGACCCATGCTTCACCCTTGCACAAAATAAAACGAGCAATCATCATTTATTCATCGCTACAAAACAAACAACATTTAAGTCAAAATTTACACAACCCAGTTGAACAACAATTATCTGAAACCTGTAAATTTATTGGAATACCCAATATTTCAATTTACATGGTTGATCAAGTTAATTCTTTAAAACCTGAAGATTTAAATAAACACCTTAAAAAGGTTGAACAAATGTGCAAAAAATAAAAAGCCCAGCAAATTGCCAGGCTTTTTATTTTTAAAAACTAACGAAATTATACCGTAAGCACCATCACATCAGATGCATGGCTCATAGATGTCAATGTTCCAATCCACAAAAATGGAGTAAAGAATAATCCTGTTACAAAAAACTTTACAGCGCGAGATTTATAAATATTTTTTAAACGAATAACATTTGCTTCAGAAGTAACTCTTGCTCCATATTTAACTAAAAAATAAATCACTTTATTGCATTTCATTTCAACTGCATAATCAAGTGCCGTTTTACCAAAAGCATCTAAAGCGTTAACTTGTGCACCCGCTTTAATGAGCGTCAACATTAAAAAACTGTTTTTTTGAGCAACAGCAACATGTAGCACTGATTGACCAATAGCATTACGACTTGTTATTGCAGATGGCGTTTGCAAAGCAATTTTAATAACTTTTTGCTTGCCACTTGCAATCGCTGAAAAAATATCTGATTGAACAACTGGCGATTTTGTTTGAATGACTGACGCAGCCAATGAAAAGACGATGAAAAAGAACGATTTTGTGCTATTCATAAAAATGTAAACCCCTACATTAAAATTTTTAACGAATTACGCTTTTAAGAATAGCAAAAACTAACTTTTTGTAAAGTTTAGCGAATCATCGTTTTTTTGATTAAAAACATCGTCCAAGCAATACTACAAAAGTACAATGGCATCGGATATAACGTACCATTATGAAGCATTCCCATACCAAGTGTAATAATTGATGTCAAAATATAGTATGAAAATCCAAAAAGACTCGATGCAGTACCCGTGCACCATTTATAATCGACGAGTGCCATAGCCAAAGCTGTTCCGTTATTGATAACAATACCAAAAG
This sequence comes from Candidatus Babeliales bacterium, assembly GCA_017992075.1. Taxonomy (GTDB): domain Bacteria; phylum Babelota; class Babeliae; order Babelales; family Chromulinivoraceae; genus JACPFN01. The sequence goes on along the minus strand of JAGOPI010000003.1, from coordinate 10,613 downwards.
CCATACACATTTGAGCCAAAAGCGTCACAGCTATCATCGTACTTGGTGCAACAAAAGAACCAACTCCACCAAGCACCAACAGGCTAAAAAGTGTTGAAGTTGCACACATAATCGCAATTCCATAACCCATGATTATTTTTGGAATATGATGCTGATTTAAATATTTAGAAAGCATACCACCCAACATTGTAGAACTTGCAATTGCAATAAAACAGGTCCCATAACTACTTGGCGACAAACCAAGCTGTTCAATCAAATAAAATGACCCTTCTGAATAAAAACTAAATTGAATTCCATTCGAACAACCAACAAGCAAAGCTAATCCAACCACTTTTTTATCAAAAAGCATTTGAAGCGCCACCTTAGGCATACAGTTTGGCTGTCTCATGTGAGGATGATGGGTTTCTGGCAAGAACCACCAAATAATTGTACCTAACCAAATTGCAAAACAAATCAAAAATATAAAAATGTTTGACCATCCATAATTTTGAGCAATCCAGCCTCCAACAACTGGCCCTACTGCTGGAAATATAGCTAAAGAACTACCAAACATAGCATACATTCGTCCTAAAGCTGATCCATGAAATGCATCACGTACAATCGATTGGCCTAAAACACTTCCAATACTTCCACCAAATGCTTGCAAAAATCTACTTGCCATCAACATGGTAATTGTAGGCGATAGATAACAACCCAAACATCCTAAAATATAAATTCCAATACCTGCAAGCACGCAAGGTTTACGACCAAAACTATCTGACAATTTACCCCAAAAAAGAATGCCTAGCGCAAAACTAAACAAATAAATAGTTAACGTGTACTCTACCATTGATTCTGAAACTAACAATGCCCGAGCAATATCAGGAAGTGACGGCGTATACACTGTTTCTGAAAGTTGTGGAAATCCAGCAATAAGCACAATTAACCATGATGGAGGAACTAAATATTGATAATCTTTTTGATGCAAATTTTGCATATCAAAATCCTATAATAATTCTTGTACCAAGCGTGAAAGTTCACTTCGTTCACTTGTTGGTAAAAATACAGATCCAAAAATTGATTGACCTTTAAATCGATCACTTGAAACAACAAGACCATTCGTTGAAAAATCAAGATACGGCACATCAATTTGATAAGGATCACCCGATAAAATAATTTTGCTGTCTTTTGCAACACGACTTAATAGTGTTTTTACTTCATGTGGAGTTAAATTTTGAGCTTCATCAATAAAAATAAATTGACGAGCTATCGAACGTCCACGCATATACGTAATTGCCTCAAGGCTCACTTTATGCTGATGAATAAGTTCATCAAGAGAACTCATCGGTTTTGCAATGTGTTCTTGACGATGTGTATGTTTTTTATTGAAGCGACGATTTTTTTGTTTTCGCCCTTCTTCATAATAACCTGAATCACGACGTTCAAAAAAAGATGTTGCCTGAGTTTGAGCAATTAAATGTGTAATCATATCAACGTTATCATACATCGGTTGCATCCATCCGTGAAGTTTTTCTTGCACATCTCCAGGTAAAAATCCAATATCATGACCAAGTGGCACGACAGAACGAGCAATCGTCATTTTATAATAATTTTCACTGACCAAAACATTATACAAACCAACAAACAATGTTAAAAATGTTTTTCCAGTACCTGCAGGACCAGTTAAGGAAACCATTGGAACATCATTATCAAATAAAAGATCAAGAGCCATCAATTGATGAACATTTTTTGCAGCAATCGGCCAGTGGGCTACAGGTTGAATAACTTCTTTAAAATTTCCGCCACCACGATAACGAAAAACGCGATTATTAAATTCATTGCCTTTGCTGTACAACACAATAAATTCATTGCACAAAACTAATTTATCTTCAGCAAGCTCACGCAAAATGGGTGGCAACTCTTTGCGAAGATCCATACCTGATATTTGATGTTCCTGCCAACCTTTATAATAATTTTCAGCAAGTACAAGGCCACGTAAATAATCTTGAGATTTGATACCCAGCGCATCAGCTTTGATTCGCGCGTTAATATCTTTGGTTACAAACGTAACATCATAGTCACATTCTTGCATAGCAGCGGCAAGCATTAATATTTTATTATCTGCGATATTGATATTTAAACGAGGTTTTTTAGGACATTCATCTTCGAACAAAATTTGAACAACGGTACCGTTTTCAAGTTGAACACCACATTTAAGTGATCCGAGTGAACGAATTTTATCCAAATGGCGTGCAATCAAACGAGCACTTGCGCCACGACTAGAACTTTCAACTTTGATACGATCTAACTCTTCTAAAACAACAATAGGAATTCCGATTCTTGCTTTTGGAAATCGAAAGATTACTTCAGGATCTTCGATTAAAACATTCGTGTCCAAAACATACAATTGTTCTTTTTCCGACATGAAAATCCTTTCTTTAAACACTCTTTAAAAATGCGAAAAAAACTTTAGCATTCTACAACATTTGAAACACAAAAGAAATAACGCATTATCATCATCGCTACCAACAGTTTTTAAAAATCATCCATTTTTAATGATCAGATTGCTTAATTTGCAGAAACTTGCTTGATAATTTTTACAAAAATAGTACGTTATGCTCAATCATTTTATTACAACAAGGAAATTCATGCGCATTTTAATATTTTTTACGCTTTCAATCGCATCATCATTTTTAATGAGTGATCCAACATCAGAAAAGAACAGTTCAAAATATGAAAATTTTTCACAATGCGATTCAACCAAACATTTAGAAAAAAGTATTGAGTTACTTACTCAAGAACTTCAAAAATTTGTAACAGAAGTTCAATCAGAACGCTTAAAACAACGAAAAATACAAGAACAAAAAAGAGAGGAATATCTTCGACAAAAAGAAAAGAGGGAACAATTTATAGAATGGCTTGAAAGTTTACCTTGGTATCAACGCTACAGTTTGCATATTATTGCAAACACTAAACCTTGGATTGAAGAACAATTATGGCCAATCATAAAATCAATCCTGACTCAAATGATTGCGCGAAAAATTGTAGAAAAAGGACTTTCAGGAACAGATTATATTTTAGGTGATATTCCTCAAGCGATACTACCAAATCGTATCGGTGCAACATTAGCTTGCAGACCTGGTGCATTTTTAAATTTAAGCGATGAACAACGTAAACAAAAAAATGCTGAGCATAAATTATATTATTCAGATTCTGACTATAGAAAAATGAAAAAAGAAATTCAATCATTAGAAACAGAACTCAATCCTATTTTACGTAAAAGTCAACAATTTGAAAAATTACAAAATCTAAAAATAAAAGAAGCTTTAATTGCTTTACAAAAAAATGAAAAATATAAAAAAATATCAGAAGAATTTGCCCAACTAAATCTTGAAGTCGCAGCTTTTAGACATCTTCATAATCTTTATGCAGAAAAAGAAAAATTAGAAAGATTAAAAAAAGATATGTTGAATTATACGACACCTTCAACATCTTTTGTGGAAGAAGTTTTAAACGCTGAAGAAGAACAATAACCTAAATTTCCCTAATTTTACCTTTTTGTTATACTAATTTTCAATACAAAAAAAGGTTCTAATCCCCTATTTTCAAGGATGCATGTATCATGAAACCGAATAAACAAAATGAAGAAAAATTAGCCGTTTTACGTCACTCTGTAGCACATTTGCTTGCGCAAGCAGTAACGCAGTTGTTTCCAAAAACTAAGTTAACGATAGGACCTTCCACCAAGGACGGTTTTTTTTATGACATGCAACCTGAAACCAATTTTAAAGAAACAGATTTGCCGCTTATTGAAAGCAAAATGAAAGAATTGGCAGCAAAAAATTATCCAATCACTCATGAAGAAATTTCAAAAGATGCTGCACGCAAAATGTTTCATGACAATCCTTTCAAGCTTGAATTAATTGAAGGAATTCCTGGTGACACCGTAGGTCTTTCACGTCAAGGTGATTTTGCAGACCTTTGTCGCGGTGGTCACGTTGCATCAACTGGCGAACTTAAACATTTTTTATTAACAGGACTTTCAGGATCTTACTGGCGTGCTGATCAAACAAAAGCTGCTCTTCAACGATTTTCAGGAACTGCCTTTTTTACGCAGCAAGATTTACAACAATATTTGCAGCAAAAAGAACTTGCAGCATTGTATGATCATCGCAAACTTGGAAAAGAAATGGACCTGTTTTCATTTCAAGAAGAAGGAACAGGATTTCCTTTTTATCATCCAAAAGGTGCATTTGTTATCAATAAGTTAAAAGAATACATCCGCGATATTTGGACAAATAATGGCTATCATGAAATTATTACACCAACCATTTTGGACGTATCGCTTTGGAAACAGTCAGGACATTATGATCACTACAAAAAACATATGTACTTTAGCACGATTGAAAACAAAGAATATGCGATCAAACCAATGAACTGTCCTGGATCAATTTTAGTTTATAAACAAAATTTACACTCGTACAAAGAATTACCCCTCAGACTTGCAGAATTTGGGCACGTTCATCGTTATGAACTTTCAGGCGTGCTGCATGGACTATTTCGAGTTCGCGCATTCACGATTGATGATACACACATGTACTGCGCACCAGAACATATTGAACAACAGATTATTAGCTCTATTGCTACTATTGAAAAAGTGTTAACAACTTTTGGACTTGGCAACATTCATTATGCAGTGTCAACAAAACCTGAAAATGCAATCGGCAGCGATGAACTTTGGAACACTGCAATCGATGCTTTAAAAAACGGTCTGACAAAAGCTGGCAAAGAATTTGAAATTTATGAAGGTGAAGGCGCATTTTACGGACCAAAAATAGAAATCACGATTCATGATTCTATGGGTCGTGCTTGGCAATGTTCAACGCTTCAAGCAGATTTTTTCATGCCACAAAATTTTGATGTGTACTACATCAACAATAAAGGGGAAAAACAACATCCTGTCATCCTGCATCAAGCATTGCTTGGATCAATGGAACGATTTTTTGGAATTATTTTAGAAAACTTTAAAGGACATTTACCTTTTTGGTTATGTCCAACACAAATTAAAGTAATTCCAATAACTGACAAACAGCTTGATTATGCCAACGAAATTGCAAAAACACTCAAATCTTTCAATTTACGCGTTGAGGTTAATGATAGCAATGAACCTCTTTCTGCAAAAATCAAAGTTGCACAACTTGAAAAAATTCCATGGATGATTGTTGTTGGCCAAAAAGAACAAGATGCACAAACAATAACTCTTCGTTTAGCTGATGGAAAACAAGAAATGGGCTTAACGCTTGATACAATTTGCAAACGAGCAAATGAAATGAACAAAGCATAAAAAAATAGAGTTAATTCAAACATTAGTCAACAAAAAATCCCGAATTTTTGATTCGGGATTTTTTTATTATTTTTTAAAAAGGAAACGTTTTACATCTTCTAAATTTTTCTAACGGATTTTTTGGTTTAGCATTAGAAGCTTTTACAACTCGTTTTGGTTCTTTAGCTGTAACTGATTTAAAGTTTGTTCTTTCTGAAAATGATCTACCCTTAAAAGGGCATGAAGAACTCGCAACACATTGCGCTCTTGTCCCAGCTGTTATTTTAGCAAAAGATAAAGAACTAAAAATTAAAGTTACCATCAAAACTAGTCTTGAAGATTTTGAAAAATTGAGTACTTTAGATAGAAATGATCGAGCAAGCATGATACTCCTGAAACATTTGAAATTTTACATAATCATTTCAATGAGTATAATAAGACATAAATATAAGGTCAAGATCAAATGAACTCATTTATAACATTATTTCAACATTGCATAAACTTTGCATCACAACCATACATAGTCATGGCAGTTCATGGTGTTTCTTTTACTATTCTTGCAAAAATCATTATTAATTTTACCAATATTAAATTTACTAAAAAAAATTGGAACTATGAAAAACTATTATTCATTTTTTTCATCATTCCAATCCTTGCAATCATGCTTGATAATGTTGTCTCAATTTCTAAATTTTTAATGACAAAAAATCTATTTTACAGATCAATTAACTGCTTAGCCTGGATTTTTAGCAGCATTAAATTTTATGCTTTAATTTTATTTTTAGAACAGTTAATTTATAAAAAAATTAATTGGAACTGGTTTCACAAATTTTTTATCATCTTAGAATGTTTATTATGCTCTGAATTTATTATCAGTACTATTTATGCAATTCGTTACAATGAATCCAGTCCATTCGTTATTATTTTTTATTATGTTACGGTTTTATTTTCATTTGCCACTATTTTGTTCATCATAGTTAAACAACTATCCAATAAAAATTTACCGCTCATTTTAAAACAACAACTTAAAACATTATTCTTTTATTTTTTATGTCCACATTTCATTTGTATTCTTTTAGAACTGATGCCTACGGTATTTTTCAATACCCATAGAATTATAGCTTTTTCAAATCTTGAAATCATTTTAATCACAGCAAGTATCTATTTCTGTTTTAAAAGAATTATGCAATTTAGATTTTTAAATCTTTATGATCATGTACAAGCAGAACCAAAAATACAAATTGCAACCAATTTTAAAGATGCTATCGAACAAATTAATATTGCAAGCAATGAAACAGAGCTTAATTATCTTGCTCAAAATTTCTTTCATGAACAATTTCAAATAGAAAAGCACACAACAAAATTATACATCAACAATACTCATCAAATACCCAATAAAACTCAAAGCAATATTGAAAGTTTTTTAACAACAGAAACTGAACATCAACAACCTATTGATCTGCTACTCAAGCATAAAATTTTAGTTCATCATGAAATTGAATTTGATGAATTTTATACACAAGACAACACGCTTAAATCACTTTTGAATTTTTTAAATTCAATTGAATCTGATATATTTTTGCCGATCATCAACAACAACAAGTTACTCGGCTACATCACGGTCAAGCAAGCACGAACTTCGACGATGTACAACATGGATCAACAAAACAAAATGATGGTTTTCGCTAAATTTTTAGCACCTGCAATTTACATGCTTCAACAACAAAACACCTATGCTTTACTGCAAGAAACAAAGCAAATTAAAGAAGAATTGTACGAAAAACATCAGGAAATTAATCAATACAAAGAAAGTATTAAACAACTTCTAAAAGATCGTATTGAAAATCACATCGGTATTATTTTTTGCAAAGGTAAACATTTTGCATTCAAAAACCAAGAAGCTCAAAATTTAATTAAAATTAATCCTAATCTTGAACCTGATCATGCAACAAGCATGATGTTGATAAATTTTATATATCAAATAGAAAAATTTCAAACGGTTCAAAACAGTTATATCACGATACATGATGGTTCAAAATTAATGATTTCTGGAATGCCACAGGCCCAACCACACGGTGGAGTTTTACTCATCGTACGTAAACCTGAAGCAACAGATTTGATCAAAATGCACATTGATGCACTTAAAAGCCCAACTGAACGTGATTATTTGTTATATCTTGAAACAACAAAAGCGGGCCAAATAATTAATAAACTTTTACCAAGTAATCATGAAACATTTTTAAACATTAAAATTCAACTTCTTCAAGCAGCATTGCAAAAAAGTGCTCTACTTTTACAAATGCATCCTGATGATATCAATCCTGTAGCAGAAATTATTCATCAACTCAGCGGTACACAAACTGTGCATATCATCAATTTGCAACCACATCATGATATGACTGCATCAAAAATTTTTGGAATCAATCCGCTCCTGTATCCTACTCAAGAACAGCCACTTCTTGAAAAATTAAGTAATGGAATCCTTTTAATCAAAAATTTTGAACTTCTCGATACGATTACACAACAAAAGTTAGCTCATTTAATGCGTTATGGAATTTTTACACCGGTTAAAAGTGAACAGCGCAAATTTAGCGATACGCGAATTATTTGCGCCACAACGCACAACATTTCAGATTTATACAACGAAGGTAGCATTATTGCAGAACTTTTTACTGAACTGCAAAAACACCATCTCCAGCTACCATCTTTAGTAACAATGGAAGATACAGAAATTTCAGAATTAATTGATGGATTTATGTATCAAAATATTCAAAATGAAAAAGATGGCACAGTACATGCACTCAATTACAAAGATAAAAACGCACTTATTTCAAAACGCATCGCAAGTGTTTTTACGTTACAACAAAAAGTTGAAACTTTAATGAACATTAAAGCACAACAAGCACCAACAATAACTGAAGAAAAAATTGGAAATTCAAAAGCATTTCATGCAACGACCCCTGAACTGCAACTTGCAGCGCAACTGGGTAAACATGCACTCAAAGATATTGCTCTCATGAAAACACTTTGGAAAAAATTAGGCAATCAAACAAAAATTGCAGATTTGCTTGGTGTAAATCGTTCATCGGTCAATCGACGATGCAAAGAATATAATCTCGTTTAATTTTATAAAATTAATTTTAAGGCTTGTGACATTGCACGATCAATGCTTGCTTGAGTCACCATAGTACCAATAAAATTATTTGAAAATTCAGATAGATGATCAAAAATTTCAAGTTGATATTGCTTTAACTGTTCACGAAAATCAGATTGCATGCTTATGGTAAAAATAACTTTTGGAATAGTATTTTCAGCTGCAGCCACACAATGCATGGTAAAAATATTTGATGATACAAACATTGAACATAACAAAAAAAATGTACATCTGTAGATCATAATGCCCCCTAAAAAATTAATTGATCTTGCTATATTTTGCTAAATTAAAATTTGTATGATAATCATTATTATGCCTATAAAAATAAATCTAAAAAGGTTATCAAAGTATGAAAAAAATATTTTTTATCAGTATTTTACTGCTCACTTCAACATCAAATCTTTTGTCTTCACAAGAATCTTACTGGCAATTTGTAAAAAATTATTTAACAAAATTATACCTCGATGTAACATCCGGATTAACCAAAAACGCTACAAACATTGAATATGAAAACAAAGAATTTGAGCAACTGGTACAACGCTCTGATAGTTTTTTTAAATTTCCAACTAAAAGCAATCGCATCAAAAATATAGCTGTCAACAATCCAGAAATGCAAAATAAAATCGTTGCTCAAGCAAAAAACAGTTATCCAATCTTTCATCCCAATTTTTTGAACTTGATGAAAGATTTTTTGAGTTACAAAAAAACAGCTGGAAATGCTATTGAAAAAAAATTATATGCCAACATGTCAGTGCAAGAATTTTTACATCGATTGCTGATCAATCGACCACTGATGTTTATGACTCAAGACGATCAATATCTGCTGCAGAATGGAAAATCTGGTTACGGGGGATTTGAAAAAATTGGTACTGATCAAGAAAAAGCTCCTTTAATTTTGCAAGAGTATCTTTCCTATGATGAAATGCAAATTGCAGCGCTTGTTGGTGTATCAGTTCCCACATTTTTTATCAACAATGGCAATCGATACAACAAAGGAATTAAATCTAAAAATAATGATTATGAAAAAGAAGGTGTTTTTGTCGGACTTGTTGGAGCTCGATTTGAAAAACCAAATTTGATGGAATGGCAACATATCATCGTTACTTCAGAAAGAGATAAAGATTTAGAAAACAAAAAAGAGTTGATGCTAATTTGGTCAAAATTTTACAACACAACATTTCAAACCTATGAACAAGCAGCACAAGACAGATCAGATCGTTATTTGAAATTTGCTCCTGCAAAAAAATCTATCTATTTTGATACTCATGTTTACAAAAAACGCATGAGTTACGTCATCGAACCATTTTTAAAAGATGCACAAGCGCGCGGTATAAGTTCAGGAAAAAAAGTGTATGTTCAAGCTGTAGGACTCGGCCTTGGTGTTTGGAAAATGCATCAAGCACAAGAAAAATTATTGGTTGATGTGTATGCAGAAATTGTTCAACGATTAGGATCAGCACTTTCACAAATTTCAGATATTAATTTTAGTTATTTTAATATGACCGATATTAAAAAACTTAAAAATTGGGGCGGACATATCAAAACTCATCTTTCACAAAGAAATCCTGCAGATCCATTAACAGGTGAAGATCAAGGTAAGTTGCTGATTGCTCAGTATGCATGGGATGGAAATTCATATCCTGGAAATGAATATTGGTATGGATACCTTGATGCTTCTGGTGATCCTGCGGCTGCATGTTGCTCAACTATTGCAGAACTACAAAATCCAAAAATTAATTTGTACCTACTCAAAAAATAATTACTTCTCTACACTAAAACAAAAGACATGGATCCCCGTTCAAAGCCGGGGATGACAAGAAGAGTAAATTTTATCGTGCTTGTCCTTTGTAGCTTCTTGGCGAAAAATAGAAGAATGTTGAAAGAAAAACCATCTCTCTTCCTCATCCTCGATTTAGTCGGGGATCCATGTCTTCTGTATAAAAAATTCATAGTTCCAAACAACGAAATACGGTTGTGCAACATGTTGACAGATAGGACACATTTTGTTCTTTATTTCGGTCGGAGATATCTAGGTTCTGTGAACCAAATTTAAAATTTATTTAAAAAAAGATAAGCTTCCTTAAAAACAGCCGTTGAAAGTGTTGAAAGGAAGCTGTAATGCATTACTTAATCAAAGATACAGAAATTACAAAAATA
>JAGOPI010000025.1 GCA_017992075.1 Candidatus Babeliales bacterium | reverse complement strand
TGATGGAACATTTTGTTGCAGGCTCAACTGCCAGAACAACGGCAGATCTTGTTGGAGTCAATAAAAATACAGCGCAACTGTTCTTTCATCGCTTACGAATTTTGATAGCTGAAAAACAAAAGATAAACATTATTTTTGCAGGAGAGGTAGAAGTTGATGAAAGTTATTTTGGCGGAAGAAGAAAAGGAAAACGTGGTCGAAGTGCAGCAGGAAAAATTCCTGTATTTGGGCTTTTAAAGCGAGGAGGCAAGGTGTTTGCAGAAATAATTCCAGATGCAAAATCTTCTACCTTGTTGCCTCTTATTCAAGATCGTGTTGTTCCAGATTCAATAGTTTATACAGACACTTTCAAAAGCTATAATGCTCTTGATGTATCAGATTTTAAACATGAAAGAATTAATCATAGCAAGCTTTTTGCAGATAAAAGAAATCACATTAATGGAATTGAAAATTTTTGGAATCAAGCAAAAAGACACATGAGAAGATTTAATGGTGTACCAAAAAAGAACTTTAGATTATTCTTAAAAGAGTGTGAATGGAGGTTTAATTTTCCATCACCCAAAGAACAATTGAAAATGTTGATCAAATGGGCAAAATCAACAAATAAAAACAATCTTATCTAGGACAGCCCCTGAATTTATTTTGCGCTCAGTTTTAGGGACGGCGAGAGTTAAATTTACAATCTAATTAAGAGCTAAAATTGTAGGTCTGCGTCCGTGAGCGTTTAAATATGCTTGATTGAGATTAAGGTTGAACGATGATGCCAAGATCGTTTCATCAACAATGGGATGTTTTTCATCAACAATGTCAGATTCAAGGTTTTGTACATTTTTGTCGATTGAGCGAGGAGTTGCAATTGAAGGGTTTGAGCATGAAGAATCGTCAGCAAGGTAATTTTTTGTTGAAGTTGAAGTGCGAGATGGTTCTGTTGGTTTTGGTTTTGAATTAAGATCGTTTAATGTTTGCGTTATTCGATTTGTTGAAGTTGTATAATTTACAATATTTGCTTGAAACGGTTTATTTTTTTTGTTTTCTTTGCGTAATCTTGAAGCTTTTGTTTCGCGATACGGAGGATAAAAATATGTTTTATTTGAAGAAATTATAAAATTTGAAAAAAAGAAAACGAAAACAATAAGTTTTTTAAGCATTGCTGACCCCTAAATATTAACCCTAAATGAAAATAAAATAAATTTTTTTGTTACATATAAAATTAAATGGTCGGGGCGGCGAGACTCGAACTCACAACCCCTCGCTCCCAAAGCGAGTGCGCTACCAATTGCGCCACGCCCCGACACTGAAATCTGTATTCAAAGAAATTTTTGAAAGATAGTTACAATCTATCGATTTTTTCGATCTTTTCAATTCATTTTTTATAAAAATGAATTATATGCGAATTTTTAAATGATTTTTTTTAATACGTGACTTTGTCACTCAATAAATAAGACCCAGTGGGTCATAATGAAATCATTTAAAAAGAATGGCTTGTCATTCAGTTACCAGGTAACTGAATGGGGTGAGCGGTGGGGATTGAACCCACGACCCCTAGAACCACAACCTAGTGCTCTACCAACTGAGCTACGCTCACCACATAAAACATTGCTCATTATACGATGTTTACATAAAAAATCAAAGTAAAAATCAGAAATTTGGTATGTTTAATAATCGGTTGTATACTAAATATATGCAAGGTTACAAAATATTAAAAAAGTGTTTTTTATGAATGAAATTAAAGTAGTTGGTGCTCGCGAGCACAATTTAAAAAATATTTCGGTATCAATTCCCAAAGACAGTTTAGTCGTTATCACAGGTCCTTCAGGTTCAGGTAAGAGTTCGCTTGCTTTAGACATTTTGTTTGTTGAAGGTAAGCGACGCTACATGGAATCTTTATCTTCTTATGCACGTCAATTTTTAGGCATTTCTGCAAAACCAGACTTTGATCGAATTGATGGTTTGTGTCCGGCAATTGCTATTGAGCAAAAAACGGTTGGTCATAATCCTCGATCTACCGTCGGAACGATTACTGAAGTTTATGATTATTTACGAATTCTTTTCGCTCGAATTGGAGTTCCTCATTGTTCACTTTGTGGTAAAGAGATTAAAGCTTTTAGTGCAAGTCAAATTGCTCAATACGCACTTGAAGCTTATGCACACAAAACGGTGACTATTTCAGCTCCAATTGTTAAAGAACGCAAAGGTGAGTTTAAAAATGAAATTGCAGAACTTTTGGGTAAAGGTTTTTATCGTTTTGTAATTGATGGGCAGCTTCATAAAATTTCACATGTTAGTCAAATTGAACAATTAAATTTAAAGAAAAGTTTTAAACATTCAATCGATGTATTGATCGATAGTATTACGATTGATCAAGATGCAGATTGTTTAGCGCGCGTGAGTGAGGCTGTGCAAAAAAGTTTTGATTTTGCAGATGGTCTTTGCAAAATTCAAATTGATGATACAACAACATTATATTCTGCAAAACGGATGTGCCTTGATTGCCAAGTTGGATTTCCAGAACTTGAGCCGCGCTTTTTTTCATTCAATTCACCGATTGGTGCTTGTTCGGTTTGTGATGGACTTGGCATTGAACATTTAGAAGAAAATGAGTACGCAATGTACATGGGACGCAATGTTTTACCTTGCAGACAGTGCAAAGGGCAACGATTGCACAAGCAAGCATTGGCGGTTACGGTTGGTGGAAAAAATATTTTTGAAATTGGCGATCTTTCGATTCAAGCCTCATTTGATTTTTTACAAAATTTAAAACTTGATGAATTTGAAGCTGAAATTGCTGCAAATGTGCTGAAAGAAACCTGTTTACGATTAAAATTTTTAATTGATGTTGGTCTTTCCTATCTTTCATTAAATCGTACAGCGCGAACACTTTCGGGTGGTGAAGGGCAACGAATTAGACTTGCAAAGCAAGTTGGCTGTGCTCTTTCAGGAGTGTTGTATATTTTAGATGAGCCAAGTATTGGTTTGCATCAGCGTGATAATGATCGATTGATTGAAACTTTAAAATCATTGAAAAAATTGGGGAACACCGTTGTTGTTGTTGAGCATGATTTAGATACCATTATGATTGCAGATCATGTGATCGATATGGGTCCTGCAGCAGGAATTCATGGTGGTATGGTTACTGCAACAGGAACCCCGCAAGAGTTGATGAAAAATCCAAATTCATTAACGGGAAAATATCTTTCAGGAAAATTAGCAATTAAGGTTCCCAAAAAACGTCGAACGACCAATAAATTTTTAACGATTAAAAATGCTCAAAAAAATAACTTACAAGATTTAACAGTCTCTTTTCCATTGCATGTTTTGTGTGCAGTTTCTGGTGTGTCAGGATCTGGTAAAAGTAGTTTGATTTTTGAAGAGCTTGTTCCCACAGTTGAAAAAGAGTTAGCTTCGTTTCAAAAATGGAAAATTTTTGATCAAAAAAAAATTGATGGATTAGAGCATATCGAAAATATGGTGCAAATTGATCAAAGTCCGATTGGTAGAACTTCTCGATCAAATCCAGCAACTTATATTGGAATTTTTAATCAAATTCGAGAAATTTTTGCATCAGTTCCCGAAAGTAAAGTTCGCGGTTATGGCGTTGGCCAGTTCAGTTTTAATGTTGATAAAGGTCGTTGTTACAAATGCCATGGTGATGGAACGATCACCGTTTCGATGCATTTTTTACCTGATGTTGTGATGGTATGTAAAGTGTGCCATGGTAAACGATACAGTGCTGAAACGCTTCAAATTATGTTTAAAGGTAAAAATATTTACGAAGTTTTAGAAATGAGTGCGGTTGAAGCTAAAGATTTCTTTGCAAGTTTTAGTTCTATTTCAAAACGTTTACAGTTGATGTGTGATGTGGGGCTTGATTACATTAAGCTTGGTCAATGTGCAACAACGCTTTCAGGCGGAGAAGCGCAACGTATCAAGTTGGTTAATGAGCTTGCAAAGCGAGGGCAAAATACTTTGTATGTACTTGATGAACCAACAACAGGTTTGCATTCTCATGATATTTTAAAATTACTTATGGTACTTAATCGTTTGATTGATAAAGGTAATTCAATCATCGTGATTGAGCATAATTTAGATGTGCTTAAAGTTGCAGATTTTATCATTGATTTAGGGCCTGAAGGTGGTGCTCAGGGTGGTCAAATTGTAGCTCAAGGAACGCCTGAGCATGTTGCACAAAACAAACAAAGTTTTACTGGGGCATATTTGAAAAAATCTGGGCTTTTGGTACAGTTGAAATAACTGGAATGTTATTTATAGTATAGGGATTTTTATCAAATGACGTTACGTTCAAAATCGTTCATTTTGTCAATATTGTTCTTTTCCTTTTTATTAGTTCAAACACAAGATTTGTCTGTAGTTATTCCTCAAGCAGAAATTCAATCGTTTCAATTGACTCGAGTTGCTTGCTCTGATGCTGATGCAATTACTACAGAAGAAAGCAAAGCCGAATCTCGTGTATTTAAGAAATATTTGGTTACATCTTTAGTTGTGATCGGTGCTATGGTTGCGTTGTATCTCTGTTATGAAATTCGTGATGCTGCTGCTGTAAATGATGCAGCTCGATCACATATGAAATTTATACCAAAAGATGTGGATATTAAAAAGATACCAGAGTCTTTACAGCAAAAAGAAGTTTTAGATCAAAGTGGGGCTTCATGGTTTGTGCAATCTATGAAAAATAAAGTACTTGGTGTTGGTAAATTTTTTGCAGAGAGCGGATTGCTGCTTACATCCAGCATAATTATGAATGGCGCTTATGCTTATGCAGCAAATAAATGGAATCAAGCTTATACTGAAGAAACGGTACTTTGGTATGCGCATGAACAGACTCAAATTCCAAATCTTTTTAATGATTTAAAACTGTATGCAACTGATTATGATTTACATGCATCATTATTGTCGACTGAACTTTTTAGTTTAGATGCTCAAATTCAGATGAAAGCATTCGTTAAAAATCTGGTAGAATCATCTCAAAATTATTTGGGCAATGATATGTTTAAAGATCCTGCGTATTTTCAATATTTGCTCAACGACATGAAAAAAAAATATGTACAAAAAGGTAAAGAATTAGAAAAACTTCAAGAGTTTGTTGTTCCCGCAGCTGGTAAACGTCATCGAGCTGTCATTCAAGAACATGCAACGATGCTGTTTACAAAAGATATGAATCGTCGTGAAGATATTGCAAATATGTGTGAATTGTTTGCTCAAGAAATACAAAAATTAATTGCATTTATTACTATGCGTGGTGGTTTACGCCAAAAAGTACGTATTGTCGATATGGTTGAATCTTGTAATGCGTTTTTAGCATACATGGAAAAACTGTTAAATAGTACACCAGAGGAATTGCAATCTTTAAGTAAAAATGATGCTGGTATGTTTACCAGTGTGTATGAGTATGAAAAACTATTTTCTGAACAGATTAATTTTTTACATCGTTACTGTAAATTGAATAGTTAATTTTTAGTATAAATTTGACAATTTTGATTCCCGTTCAAAGCCGGGAATGACCATGCAAATTAGATAGCTTTGATGCTCGCTTAAAGCGGGAAAGAGTTAATCTTTGTAATGTTATCGTCGGCTTTGAACGGTGGTCATTCAAATACTTAAGAAAGGGAGCAGTGGTTGATGCTTCTGGTTTAACACCATTGATGAAACAGTACGTTGCGATTAAAAAAGAGTATGATGATGCAATTGTTCTTTTTCAAGTTGGTGATTTTTACGAAATTTTTTTTCAAGATGCGATTCAAGTTTCGCAATTTTTAGGAATCACTCTCACTAAACGTGGTGAAATTAATGGGACTCCTATTCCATTATGTGGATTTCCTATTCATGCAATTAATCATTACATTCCTAAATTAGTTAAAGGTGGATTTAAGTTAGCACTTTGTGATCAACTGGAGCCTGCAGTTACGGGTAAAATGGTAACGCGTGGCGTGACGAATGTATTAACTCCTGGAACGCTAATTTCAGAAAATTTGCTTGATGCAAAATCAAATTCTTACCTTTTTTCATTTTTTCCGACCAAGTCTGGTTATGGACTTTTATTTTCAGAACTTTTAACATCACAACTTCATGCAACGGTTCTTCCGTATGGCGCATCACGGCAACTGGAAACAGAGTTGTTTCGTTTTTTGCCAGATGAAGTGATTTTGCTTGCAAATAAAGCTATACAAAGTTATGACAGTTTTTTTAAACAACGTGGATTTTATACGACATTATATCAATTAAATTTTGATCAAAATTTGATTGATCAAGAAACGCTGTGGCTAAAAAATCAACTTGATGCTACATCATTTGAGCGATTAATGGATCAAAACAGTTTGCTTCTTGCAACTATTTTGATGAAAAAGTACGTGCAAAAAACTCAAGAAAAAGCATTGTCAGAATTTAAATCAATTCAGTTTTATGAGCCGGATGCTTTTTTGCTTCTTGATGGTGCTACACAAAAAAATTTAGATCTTGTGAAAAATAGTTTTGATGGATCTCGGATGCATAGCTTGTTGTCGTTGATGGATAAAGCGGTAACACCAATGGGTTCTCGTATGATTAAACGTTGGCTTTTGTCACCTTTGATGGATGTGCAAATTATTCAACATCGCCAAAACGTTGTAAAGTTTTTTGTTCAAGATAGAGTTTTTTTACAAAAAGTTGAACAACCACTTTCAACTTGTGGAGATATACAACGAATTGTTGGAAGAATTTCACTTGATAAAGCATCACTTGCAGATTTTGTACACCTTGGACAAATATTAAAATCAGTTCCTTTTTTAAAAAATTTATTATTAGCTCAGTCGATTGATTATTTACAATCAATTGGCCAAAGCTTGCAAGATTTTTCACAGCTACAACAGCTACTTTCATCTGCTTGCAATGATGATGCGCAAAATGAATGCATTATCAAGCAGGGATTTGATAACAATCTTGACGGTATGCGTGATTTAGTTAACAATGCAAGTCAAAAAATTTTAGAATTGGAACAGCAAGAAATTTTGCGTACTGGCATTAATTCTTTAAAAATTCGGCACAATAACATTACTGGATATTATTTAGAAATTACGAAAACAAATGTTGATAATATTCCGGCAGATTTTATTGAAATTGCAACACTCGTAAATCGCAAAAGATTTACAACAAAATCTTTGCAAGCATTACAGCTTGATATTGTGCAGGCACAGCAAAAATATAAATCGGTTGAAAAAGAAATTTTTGAAGCTGTAAAAGCTCAAGTAAAACTTCATGTTCATGATCTTCGTATTGTAAGTTTTGCGCTTGCACAACTTGATGGGCTCTTAGGTTTTGCAAAAGTTAGTTATGAATTTGGTTGGACCCAGCCTGAATTTCATGAAGGACAAGATATTTTGATTCAAGGTGGAAAACATCCAGTAGTTGCTCAAGCATTGCTTGAAAAATTTATTGCCAACGATACGCAGTTAACAGATTTGCAAAGTTTGTGGATTGTGACGGGGCCAAATATGGGTGGAAAATCGACCTATTTGCGTCAAGTAGCTTTAATTTGTTTAATTGCACAAACAGGATGTTTCGTTCCTGCGATTTCTGCAAAATTACCTATTTTAGATCGTATTTTTACCAGAATTGGTGCAGGTGATTTTCTTGCACAGGGAAAAAGCACTTTTTTAATTGAAATGGAAGAGACAGCTCAAATTTTACAGTATGCAACAAAGCAAAGTTTAGTGATTTTAGATGAAGTTGGACGTGGTACGAGTACGTACGATGGTTTAGCTTTGGCTCAAGCAATTGTCGAATATATTTTTGAAAAGATTCAAGCTCGATGCTTATTTGCAACGCATTATCATGAATTGACTGATCTTGAACAAATTTATCCAGGTATTGCTAGTTTTTATGCTGATAGTGTTCAGACAAAAACTGGAATTCTGTTTTTGCATAAAATTGTTCCAGGTAAAGCTGATGGTAGTTTTGGACTCGAAGTAGCTAAATTAGCTCATATTCCGCAATCAGTTATCCTGAGAGCCTCTCAGGTGCTGTCAGAGTTGCACCAAAAGGGCTCAAATTTCAAAATTGACAAAAGTAATGCAAAGTTGACATGGGAAGTGGGGCGAGATATCTTGCTCGTAGATCCTAGGGTAAATTTAGTAAAAGAAAAAATTGCTGCTTTAGATTTTGACACATTGACCGCTAAGCGGGCATACGATTTACTTTGGGAGTACAAAGAACTACTCGATTAAAATTGGGTTGGGAGTTTTTGTGCAACAAAATTTAATCTTGTACTTTAAAAATGTGTTCAAAACTGAATGGAGGCTGCCATGAAAATTTTATGGATGAAATATCTTTTGGCATCGATTTTTGTAGGATTGCTTGCAGGAGTTTATCAACTATGGGTTCATAAAGATCGATCATTGTCATTATCAAAATTTGAACAATTACAAGATCAACAAATCGGAAATTTTGGAATTTCTGAATTAAATCGTGCTGCGCGTATTGCACAGCAAGAACAATTTGCTCAAAATTATGATGTTGATATTCCAGTTACTTTTGAGCAATACGATAATTCTGTTAGTTATGTGCCTTCTGTAAAAGCTTCTAAAGATGTGCAATCCTATGATCCAAATGCAGGTTTATCAATTGATCGATCTAGTACTCCAGTTTTTGGACAAATGCCTGTAGAGCAGTCGGCGCAGTACCCTGAATTTTCATCAGAAACGCCTTACAATTATTCAGGTTATACGCCTTCATCAAATGCTTCAAATATTCGTGATAACAAAAAAACTTCAAAATTTAAAAATGAAGAACCTCAAACATTTTCAAAAATTGAGTATCCACAAGAAGATAAGCCAGTTATAGATAAAATTAATCAAAAAGATGTTTCATCAAAATTTGCAAATAATAACTTTCAAAATCAAAAAAAATTACCAGAACCAGAACCAAAAGCGTTATCGAAACCTAAAGATATTGAAGAAAAGCCTGTTGATACTATTGCATTTAGTTCTGATGATGCATCGACTGTAATCCCATCACAGCCAAAAACTCTTTGGGAAAATTTTAAAAAGAAATTTTGGGATTGGTGGAAAAATAGAAAAAAATATTCAGATCGATCAACAGTTCGAATGCCTGAACCGAATTATGAATCAAATTCTGATTTTCATTTAGAATTAAATTCGGAGTTAAATCCGGTTGATGATAATTCAAAATTTTCAAACGGAACTTTTGAAAAAGAAAAAGCGTTATTGAATCCAGTTGATTTAAAAATTACATCAAAACCGATTATTAATATTGTTGAAGCAACTATAGAACATAAACCAAAAGTTATAGAAACAGGTTTATTAGATCTTTTTGTTAATAATTCAAAACCATCAGATCAATCTGCTAAAACATCAACAAAGCTTGATGAACCAAAACAAACTCAAGATGTTGAAATTTTAGAGCCTGAAGAACAGTTAAAAATACCAGAGCCTGAACGCGTTACTGAAGTTGAATTTATCGAACCATCAACACCGCAAATTACAAAAACAGATTTTGATCAAATTTCAACAGGTCATGAAAAATTGAAAAATAAATTTTTCAAAGGAAGCAACTTCGGAATAGATCCACGATTTGCTCATATGCGACAAGCAGTTCCACAAATTGAAGCATCATCTACCATCCATGTTGAGTCTAAAAAAATTGTAAAAGCAAAAGAACCAAAATTAAAAATAAGACGATTAACGCCCGAGGAAGAAATTGCTCGAGAAATGGAAATATTAGCATTGCCAAATCAAGGCAATCCTTTCGTTCCTCTACCTTATGAACAAAGAACTGAAGCCGATCCAATTGGACAGCTGTATGTCATTAAAAGTCCATCAACAGGTCAAGAATTTGTAGGTACGGTAGAAGAGATTGCAGAATTTCTTGAACAGCGTCCTTGGTGGCGAAAAATTGCAGATGCTTTTATAAAAAATCGTGCAAATTCAAAAGATTTTAATTTTGAACATTCTGAAGGAACCGCGGCAGAGTATGAAGAACCGTTAACTGATGAGCAAAGAGCTGAAAAGGCTATTTCAGATTTATTTGAAGGTCCAAATCCTCCAAAAACTGAAGATGTTACAAAATCAATAATTTCTTCATCATCTGCTGGGCCAACAACATTTTCAGAATCTGTATCTAGAATTGCGTCAGATCTTGGTTCTGAAGTTGGAGTACTTGCTGCAGGTGGTAGTGGAGCAACTCGTTTAATTCCATAATTAAAATTTTAGACTGGAAGTGTGTATATACCAGCAGTATTGTTAATGTTTGCAAAATGTGTTTGAGGTTGTTCTGTGTGTTGTAGCAATGCATTGTAAGCATGCATTGCACGATCATTCATTTCTTTTTGAAAATGATCCATGCCAGGAACGGTAGATTCTTTTTCTATGATGTTGCTAAACGCTTTACTACTTTGTTTAAAATTTGTTTGATCTGTTGGTGGGTTTAATAAAACGCCATATAATTTGAAACTTTGTTTATTTTTTGTGACTATTCCAATTTGTTTTACACGAGATTGAAAATTTGAATCTGATGTTGAGATATTGTATAGCTCAGAAAGTTCTTTAGCGTTAAATTGGGTCCAAATTGGCCCAAGTTCGTAATATCCATGTTTTTTGTAATTCCCGATTTGTTTTTCAATAATTGCAACATAGGTTTGACCATCGTTGAGTTGAGCTATTTTGTTCATTGGCCAATAGGTTCCAACGGTATTTTTATTTAATTTAAGATGAAAATGTGCACCTACGACAGGAATGCCATACAGGCTTGTCATTGGATTAACTCCTCCGACAAAATTTTTTGAAGGGGCTGTATAATTTTGAGTTGAAATTTGAGTAAAAAGCTTTAGTGATGGATTCATAATGTTTGGAGGTGTTGTTGATCGATTATATTCTTCGATCCCGACAAAGGTATCACCGTTCGACATTTGTGCAGTTTTGCTTTTTGCATCGTAATATTCTAATTCATCAGTTGATATAATATGCTCTTTAGTTGGTGAAACATGTACTTTTTTTGTGATTGAAATGATAAGTAATGCTGCTATCAGATATTTTACAATTTTCATAAAACCCTCCAATTTTAATCATTTTCGTCCTATTTATAGGTTATCAAAAACGATTCTTGGCTTGCAATGATTTCTTGTAATAACTGCCTTTACAGAAGGCGTAATGTGTGTTAAAATTGTGATTATTAAGGTGAAATTTCAGCAATTTAAAGGTGCATGTTCATGGAACAACGACAAGATTCATTCGATCAATACGCAATTATTCAAATTGGCGGAAGCCATCAATATCAAGCGATTCCTGGCAAAACAATTGCAATTCAGCAAATTGCAGGCGAAGCTGGTGATTCTGTTGAGTTTAAAGAAGTTTTATTGAAAAAAGATAAAGAAAATATTCAAGTTGGTACTCCTTTGGTTTCAGGCAGCGTTAAAGCAACGATTGTTAAACAAATGAGAGGTCCAAAAATCATTATCTTTAAGTTTAAACGTCGTAAAAAGAGTCGTGTTAAAAAAGGACATCGTCAATCACATACGATTGTACGTATAGAATCTATCTAAAATTTATTTTTTTTGCTTTATTAAAAATAAAAATTTAATAAAAACTTTAAGATTTAAAAGAAAATTTAAAAGGTAATCCTTAAAAAGGTTGCCTTTTTTCTTGCTTTTTTTGATTTCAATTTAGTACTTTAAAGTAAGGGCAAGGTCCTGAATATATTAAAAAAGGATTTAGGGGTATGAATACAAAAAATATATTATATAGTTTTTTTCTTGTATTGCATGTCAATATGCAAGGAATCGTTGATTATGTTCCTGTTCGACAAACTAAGGC
>JAGOPI010000024.1 GCA_017992075.1 Candidatus Babeliales bacterium | reverse complement strand
TTTTGTAATTTCTGTATCTTTGATTAAGTAATGCATTACAGCTTCCTTTCAACACTTTCAACGGTTGTTTTTAAGGAAGCTTATCTTTTTTTAAATAAATTTTAAATTTGGTTCACAGAACCTAAAAAAAAATATTTGGTTCGTCGTACATTTGAGCTAATGCCTTTAGATGATGATTTTTATCAAAGAACCCTTTCTCGTGATGGAAATGCACATATAAATAAACTATTCGGTACGAATCTTCCAGTTTAATTTGTAATTATATGTAAAATAATAAAAAAGGCCTCGAAAACTCGAGGCCTTTTTTTATGCTTCGACAAGTTCTAAAAGTTTTTTTAATATTGTTGTGTCATCACATTGTTTTGTTGCTTGTTGCATTGATTGTTTCAAGCATGAGCGAACTTGTTCTACTTTGCTTTCAATGTCTTCAGCTAATTTTTGTAATGTTGTAAAGTTTTGATTTGCCAAAGTTGTGTGTAAATTTTTGTGTAATTGTTTTGTCCAGTTGTTGAGTTGTTCAAGTTCTGATTGTGAGTTGATTCCTTGATGATTAAAAATTAAATATGGTTTTAAAACTGATTCATGCAGCGTTGCAAGGTTATCTTGTAAGTCAATTAAAGACTGCGTTACAAGCTTTGAAAGCATGGCAGACTTTAAGTTGTTTTTCATGTTTTCTTGTTCGTCTGCTTTGCGTTGAGCCTCGTTTGCCTGTTGATTCATTTGTGCAAGTTTTAGGCTATTGAGTTCGTTGTTGTATTCATCTTGTTCAACTGGGACATTATTGATTAAAAATTGTTCTGATTGAACGCCATTGTCAGATGTTTTGGTATGTGTGAATTTTTTGCCATTCAAAATTACGGTTGAGCTGGCCATTGCGTGAGATGAATTGAAATATTGAGAAAAATTTGTTGCTGATTGTATCATGCAAAGACAAAAATATATTTTTGATAATTGATTCATAAAACCCCTTTGGTTTAATGGTTTGATATAAAACTTTTACGTTGTATAATCTCTTGCAATATTGACATAAAAATGGTCAGAGTTCAACCATAGATCAAAGAAAAAAAGTGTGGTATAATAAATCGGTTAACGAACGTAATTGTTCGCAAATTTTTTGGAATAAAATTATGGCAGAAAAAAAAATAAAACGTGGGCAAGGTTTCTATTCTATATCTGCTGTTTCAAAAATGTTTTCTGTGCATCAACAAACGATTCGGTTGTATGAAAAAGAGGGTTTAATTCAACCAAAGCGTTCTGATGGAAATACGAGAATGTTTGGTGAAGAAGATGTAGAAAAATTAGAAGAAATTATTCATTTAACGCATCAGTTAGGCATTAATTTGGCAGGCGTTGAAATGATTTTGCAACTTCATAAAAAAATTAAAAAAATGCAAAGCGAGATGAATAAAGTTTTTGCACAAACGCAACAAGAACTTGAACAAGAAACAACGGCACGCAAAGTTTTAATTCAAAATTATTCAATTCAGTTACAAGAAAAAAAACAAATTACGCGGCAAGATAATTTGAAAAAAACAGTATCACCTTCAGATAACTCTGCATTTAAGGATTGGGATATAGACTACGAACAGTAAGATGCGTTACATACATGAAGCAGCATCTGGTTATAAACCCAAAAATTAAAAATGGTTCATTCAAACAGGAAAGGAAGCTTTATGTCAGATGATATAATGCTGCAAGAAGAACAGTTTGTAATTTCGTATGAGTTACTTTATGTTCTTCATTGGCTTTTAAAATATGAAAAAACTGAGCTTTCAAATTTAATTACACAAGCTTTTGTTAAAGGGTATGAAGAAAAATTAAAACAACAGGATATGTATGCTCAGATTCAACATACTGAAGATATGCAGCATAGCATTGTTAACTTTTTTAATTTTTTAGAACATCAAATTGCAACGATGAGTGATACTCAAACACATAAAACGATTATGCATCAAAATATTTTAAAAACATTAGATCAAATTGATCCGAAACGTTTTGATTATGACACGATTAAGTCTACAGTGATGGCAACTGCAGATAAAATTAAACCAAAAAATCAGCATGACGCTAAAGATTTGTTTTTAAAAGAATTATTAAAGCAATGGAATCCGAAAAAAGAAAAAAATAAGGGTGCTGTGCTTGATAATTGATAGAGTATAATTTAATCGACATTTTTTGATAAAAACGATAGGCTGATACGGTATAAAGTATCAGCCTATTATTTTTGATATCGTTGAGGAGTTTTGGCATGGCAGGGCATTCAAAATGGGCCAATATTAAACATAAAAAAGCAAAAGAGGATGCAAAGCGTGGTAAAGAGTTTACTAAGCTTGTACGTGAAATTACAATTGCTGCAAAATCTGGCGGCGATGTGGCAGGAAATCCAAGACTTCGACATTTAGTAGATAAAGCTAAAGATATCAATATGCCTCAAGATAACATTCAACGAGCCATTAAAAAAGGCACAGGCGAACTTCCTGGTGTTAGTTACGAAGCAATTACCTACGAAGGACATGGTCCAAACGGTGTTGTAATTATGGTTGAAGTTTTAACTGACAATAAAAACCGTGCAGTTGCGGATTTGCGTGCAACATTTTCTCGTAATGGTGGAAATTTAGCAGAAACAGGATCAGTTAACTGGATGTTTGAACGATTGGGAATTGTTCGAGCAAAAGCAGTTGTTGGAATGACTGAAGATTCACTTTTTGAACAGTTGATTGATTATGATATCAAAGAGATTTCTTTGCATGATGGAGTTGTAACGGTGAGTGTACCATTATCAAGTCTTCATGAAGTTACTGAAGCTATTAAATTATTAAACATGAAAATTGAAGAATCACAGATTGAATGGGTTGCAAAAACATTGATCACGTTAGATCCTGAAGCTGAAGAAAAAGCTTTTACTTTACTTGAAAAAATAGAAGAATATGACGATGTTCAAAACGTTTACACCAATATTGGATAATGAAAGTTAACCTGTGACACAAAGTATGACCGGATTTGCTTCAAAAATTGTTGAAATCCCTATTTCTAAAACTGAAAAATTATCGCTTTCACTTCATTTAAAAGCTTTGAATTCGCGATATTTTGAAACAACTTGTAAACTTCCACATTTATTAAATCATTGCGAAATTGCAATTCATCGAATTTTGAAAAAAAAATTAGAACGTGGTCATATTTATTTAATGATTAAAGTTCAGCATGATGCAACACGTCATGTTATAATTCCTTCAAAAACAACGATTGAAGAATATTTAACTGCAATTCATCAAATTCAAACAATGTGTAAAATTAAAGAACCAATATCATTATCAACAATTTTACAGCTTCCTAATATTTTTCAAATTGAAGAAGAAACGGTGCAAGGTTCAACTGAAGAAAAAGTGCTGAAAGCAATTGAAAATTTAACAAATGATTTAATTGCAACACGTGTGTCTGAGGGTAAAGTTTTATCATCAGATATTTTGTCACATATGAAAGAGATTTTAAAAAAACTTCAATCAGTAAGTAAAACATCTCTTCAAGTATGCAAAGAAAAAAAAGAAGCGTTGGATGTACTGATTTTAAAGTTGCAAAAAGTTTCTGCTGATGAGGTATCTGTTGAAAAATGTATGTTTGATAATCAAAAAGCAGTGCTTTTAGCAGAACTTGAAAAAATCGATATTCATGAAGAAGTTGTGCGTGCGAATGCCCATGCTAAAAACATTGTTGATTTGCTTAAAGATAAAAATTTATCAAAAGGTAAAAAATTAGATTTTACGCTTCAAGAATTGAACCGTGAGATCAATACCATAGCTTCAAAATGTTCTCACAGTGCGATCAGTTCTTTAACAATTGATATGAAAACTGATATTGAAAAAGCGCGCGAACAGGCTCAAAATATACTGTAAAATATTCAGTTGCTTGTTTTTTTAGTGTCAAACTTGATATTTTGACGGTATATTGATTGAAATGTTTCGGGGGTGTTTATGTTTTTAATTCTAAGTTTTTTATTGTTATTTTTTCAAAATATACATACAGCACAAACTAAACAGCCGGTTCCGTCTGTTGCACAAGTAGAAGCAGCTGTTGCTGATTTTAAGTATAAACTTGAAAAAGAGCTTGGAAATATATTATTATCTTATGATATTTCTAAAGATGTTCAAAAGTTTAGAAAAAAACTTGTTGATATGTATATACTAGCTTGGATCGACAAAATTGATGCTTTTCCAGTACGTCAACGAATTAATGGTATTGAACTTTCTGTGTTTAATGCAAATATTGATCGCTTGGTTAAAGAATTTAAAGAAAGTGAACAAATTCCAGATTTTTGGAATTATCAATATTTACTTGATCATTATAAAAGAAAGCTTCAATCAGAGGTTATTCATGTTAATGATCCAAAAATATTTGAAAATGAAGTAGTCTTATACCTTGTAAATCGATTAGTTGATCAACAAATGGCAATGCCAAGTGAAAAAGGTCAAGAAATTCTTACAAATGAATTATTACGACAGATTTCTACAACAAAATTGGTTGAAAATTTGAAAACAGAATTGATAGCACAGGAATTTCAAGAAAAATTAAATCAAAAATTTTTATATTAAAAAAGATAATTTTGCATACACAACTTTTTAGATTTGAGTTACACTAACAGATACATTCTCAAAGCTTTAAAACTAGAAAAAATTGTTTATGCCAGAGCATTTTACCCATCTTCATCTACACACAGAATATTCACTTTTGGATGGTGCAATTACATTGCCAAAATTGATTGATCATGCAAAGGCTCAAGGGCTGAAATCTTTGGCAATCACAGATCATGGTAATATTTTTGGTGCTGTAAAATTTTTTCAACTGTGTAAAAAAGCAGGAATCAAACCGATTTTGGGTATGGAAGCATACATGGCTGCCGATGTGCATGAACGGGTTGTTGAAAAAAAATATTACCATTTAATCATTTTGGTTCAAAATGAAATCGGTTATAAAAATCTGTGTAAATTAATTGCATTTTCATACAAAGAAGGTTTTTATTTTAAACCTCGTATTGATTACAATATTTTGGCACAACACTCTGATGGTTTGATTGTAACAAGTGGTTGTTTGGGTGGTCATATTTCGCAACTCTTGATGCAAGACAATGAAACAGAAGCTCGAAATCAAATTGATTGGTTTGTACAACATTTTGGTAAAGATCGATTTTATTTAGAAGTGCAGCCAGAAGATCAAACAATACAAAAAACAGTTAATGATAAGTTGTTAGCTTTAGGTAAAGAACTTGATATTAAATGTGTTGCTACAACAGATTGTCACTATTTATCCCTTGATGATCATGAAGCGCATGAAGTGATGCTTGCAATTGGAACTGGCAAACGTTTTGATGATCCGACACGATTTAGTTTTAAAGAATGTCGCGCATTCATGAGATCTGAAAAGCAAATGCTTGAAATTTTTCCTAATAATCCTGAAGTTGTTTATAATTCAGGTTTAATTGCTGATATGTGCAATTTTGAATTTGAAACAAAAAAACTTTTTTTCCCAAAATTTGAAACGCCAGAAGGCAAAACCCCTGAAGATCATTTTCAAGATTTATGTCGTCAAGGTCTTGAAACACTTGCAAAAAATAAACGATTTCCGCTTGATCAGATGCAAATATATCAAAATCGATTAAAACTTGAGATGCAGTTGATCATACAAATGGGATTTGTTGGTTATTTTTTAATTGTAAGTGAATTTATTATGTGGGCACGACGAACAGGGATTCCTGTTGGTCCTGGTCGCGGTTCTGCAGCAGGGGCGCTTGTTGCGTGGTGCTTAGAAATTACCAACATTGATCCGATAAAATACAATTTACTTTTTGAACGATTTTTAAATCCAGAACGTGTCAGCATGCCAGATATCGATATTGATTTTTGTATCGAAGGTCGTGAGCATGTGATCAATTATATTAAAGAAAAATATGGGCATGACAAAGTCTGTCAAATTATAACTTTTGGTACGATGCTTGCCAAAGGTGTTATCAAAGATGTTGCTCGAGCGCTTGGGTTACCCTTTGAAGAGTCTAACATGTTGACATCTTTGGTACCAGAACAGCTTAAAATTACGCTGAAAGATGCGTTAGAGCAAGAGCCTAAGTTATCAGAGATGATGAATAATAATCCAACGATTAAACACATTTTTGACATTGCATTCAGACTTGAAGGTGTAACACGTCATGCCTCAAAACATGCAGCAGGGATTGTAATCACGCCAGAACCAACGCATGAAATGCTTCCAATTTTTATTCCACCAAAAGATGATGCGATTGTTGCACAGTATGCAATGACAGAACTTGAAAGTATCGGTTTTTTGAAAATCGATCTTTTGGGTTTAAAAAACTTAACTTTGGTAAAAAATGCTTTGCATTTAATTAAAACACAGCGAAATATTGATATAGATATTGATCATATTCCACTTGATGATTTAAAAACGTTTGAACTGATTCAGGCAGGAAAAACATCAGGAGTGTTTCAGTTAGAGTCTGACGGCTTAAAAGAAGTTTTGAAAAAATTAAAGCCTGATAAATTTGAAGATATTATTGCCGTGAACGCTTTGTATCGTCCAGGACCGCTTGGTTCAGGGATGGTAGATGATTATATTTTACGGCGTCATGGCAAACAAGATATTAATTATTTTTTTGATGAATTGAAAGATGTGCTTGAAGAAACTTATGGAGTTATTGTTTATCAAGAACAGGTTATGAAAATTGCTTCAATTGTTGGTGGATATTCGCTTGGTGAATCAGATATTTTACGTCGAGCGATGGGTAAGAAAAAAGCTGACGTGATGGCTGAGCAGAAAAAAATGTTTGTTGAACGTGCAGTTAATCGTGGCTATGATCAAAAAAAATCTGATGATTTGTTTGAATTGATGGCATATTTTGCAGGGTATGGGTTTAATAAATCTCACTCTGCTGCTTACGCCCTCATTGCATATCAAACTGCTTATTTGAAAGCAAATTATCCGTGTGAGTTTGCAGCATGTTTAATTTCACTTGAAGCAACAAATGCTGAAAAAATGAGTTTTTATTTAAAAGAAGCGCGTGAAATGGGGATTGAAATTTTACCACCAAGCATTAATAAATCAGATATTGATTTTTCAGTTATTGATGGAAAAATTTTATTTGGACTTCAGGGAATTAAAAATATTGGTCTTGCATCATTGAACAATATTTTAGCTCAACGTAAAAAAGATGGGTTGTTTACAGATATTTTAAATTTTTGTGAACGAATTGATTTGCGATCATCAAATAAACGAGTACTTGAAAATTTAATTGGAGCAGGAGCTTTAGATGAATTGCCTGGAACTCGTGCCCAAAAATTTTATGAATTATCAAATATTATTGAATTGGCATTGCAAACAAAAGAACGCAAAGAAACAGGACAAATGCAACTGTTTCGCTTGTCACAATCGCAAGATGATATGTCTCTGCCTTACGCATTTGCGCCAGCAAAAGATTGGTCGAATAAAGAAAAATTGGATAAAGAAAAAGAAGTTTTAGGATTTTATTTAAGTTCGCATCCATTGCATACACATGCGCAACAGTTACATTGGATTCAAGCAAATAATATAGCAGAACTTTTAGCAATGCATCAACAAAAACAGCCGATTGGTCAATCAATTGAACCAACGGTAACAACACTTGGACTTTTGACACAGAAAAAAATAATTTCGACAAAAAAAGGTGATCGTATGGCATTTTTGCAGATTGAAGATTTGCACAATCATGCAGAAATTATTGTTTTCCCAAAACTATTTAAGCAAATTGAAGAATGGTTGCATGATTATACTATTTTTGTGATCAAAGGATCTTTAGATCTTGCAGCATCAACAAGTTGTAAAATTAAAGCAAATCAATGCGTTCCTTTTGAACTTTTATTTCATAGTTGGAATAAAATTCATCAACTTGAACTTGATTTGCCAGCGCAGGCAAATAATGATCATCTTGCTATTTTAAAAACGTTAGAATCTGGAACAATTCCGTTGTCAGTAACGTATCAAGAAGAAAATAAACGTATGAAATTAATGAGCAAAAAACAAGTTGCAGTCACGTTTGATATTCTTACGCAACTGCAACAACTTGAAGTCACTGGAAAAGTAATTTTATAAAATCAAAAATCTATTTTTATTTTTTGATTAAAGATCGAAGCATCCAGGCCGTTTTTTCATGTTGTGTAATTAATTCTTCTAAGAAATTTACAGTTCCAAAATCTTTGCTTGAATCATTTAATCGGGCAATTGCATCTTTAATTTCTGCAATCAACATTTCGTATTGTTTTGTTAAATTTTGAATCATTTGTTTTGGTCTTGTAGTTTTATTAGTATCTTCTTGCAATGTTGCATGTTGTAAAACATGATGAAATGATCCAATAGCATGTCCTTTTAAAGCGCGTACACGTTCTGCAATTTTATCCATATCCGCAAATAATTGATTATATTGTTTATCAAATAAAAGATGATAATCATGAAATTCTGGGCCTTCAAGATTCCAATGATAATTTAATGTTTGCATTAAAAGAACAGATTCGTTTGAAAGAAGCTGATTGAGCAGTTTTATACTTGTTACATTATCTTGAACGTTTGCTTGAGATGATTTTTTTGTAAATGTGATATTGTAAAAACTTGTTGTACATAAAAATAATGCACAGATTAATTTTATTTTCATGAAAGTCCTTTATTTTTCGGTAAGGGATCGAAGCATCCAGGCTGTTTTTTCATGTTGCGTAATTAATTCTTCTAAAAAATTTATGGTTCCAAAATCGGTTGATTTTTTATCTAAAGTTACAATTGCTGCACGAATTTGTTCAATAAGCGCTTCATACTGTTTGAGCAAATTGATAATCATTTGTTTTGGTTTTGGTGCTTTTCCTGAATCTTCTTTCAAGCTTGCTGTAGCTAAAATATTTTTAAATGATCCTAAGGCTTGACCTTGTACAGCACGAATGCGTTCAGCAATTTTGTCCATGTCTGCAAATAATTGATTGTACTGTTTATCAAATAAAAGATGATAATCATGAAATTCTGGTCCAACTAAATTCCAGTGGTAATTTAATGTTTGCATTAAAAGAACTGATTCATTTGCGAGTAGTTCGTTTAACAATTCTTGGCTCATTTTTGCATCATTTTTTTGCATTATTTACTCCTTTAAATAAGATTCTACTTTTTGAAATTCTTTAAAATTTAAAGCTTTCAGATCAGCTAAAAATGTTTTTAAATCGGTATGAGTATGTATGTTTAAGTGCAAATCTTGTTGAAATAAATTGATTGTTTTTTTTATTAGTTCTGAATTTTCTTCATAAGTTTGGTCATGTAAAAGTAGCGTGATGCTAAGTTGTGAGTATAAAATAATTTGTAACTGTAGATGTAATGTTTCGCAAAGATTATTGATTAAATTAATTAAGTATTGCGGACCATGTTTGTCGATTAGTAGTTGTGCTAATTTTGAAAAACTTGAAATAATACCTGATTTTTGCTTTGAAATTAGATAAATTTTAAGTAAGGCTTCTAATGTTTTTTCATTTTCTTGGAACATAACAGCATGTTGATGAGAACTTATTGCTTGTTGAAATTTACCAAGTTTTTGATATAAATCTGCGGCTGTATGATAACGATCAATTGCAGAGCCATCTTGAAATGCTCGTAAAATGTCACCTTCTAATTGACATGTTAAAGCTTCATCTGAAACTGAATGCATGAGTAATCGAAGTACGCTTAAAGCACGTTCTTTTTCACCTCGTGCTACAAAATCAGCTAACTTGAACCATGCAATGTTGTATGACTCAGAAGTTAAAGTCTTCATCTACTTCCTATTTTTATTTTACAGCTCACTTTGCGTTGATTTGATATGCAATGTTGTTAGCTTATGTTTTTTTTAAAAAAAGAAATAGCGATAATTTTTTGAAAGAAAAAAGCCATTCAATTTTGAATGGCTTTTTTCTTTTTGTCATCTTTGACTAGATTTAAAATTTAGATACTTGATAAAAAGTTATTTTTTTTATTGTCCCCCCCGCCTTTGAACGGGAATCTGATCCGATTTTATTCATGCAATTTTGGCATGCTTTGATTGTTGCGTGACATGCATTAAAATAATTTTTAATTACTGTACAGATGATTTACTATATTTTTTTAACAAACTCAGATTTCAAACCTACCTTCCCAAATCCATCAATTTTGCAATCAATATTATGATCTTCATCAACTAACCGTATATTTTTTACTTTTGTACCAGCTTTTATGCTCGATGAACTTCCTTTTATTTTAAGGTCTTTGATTATTGTTACAGAGTCACCATCTTTTAAAATATTTCCATTTGCATCTTTAACAATCTTTTTATTTTCAGTATTTTCACTTTTTATTTCTTCGTTCCATTCATGAGCACATTCTGGACAAATCAAAATTCCATTATTTTCATAAGTATATTCTGAACTACATTTTGGACATTTTGGTAAATTAATCATTATTTAATTTTTCTTAATAGTTATTGTTAAGTTTATTTTTTATAAATCGCAAAAATTTATGATTTTAATACTATCATGATTGTAATGGACATTACATTTTGTGAGCAAATTGTTATAAATTTAAACATTGATCAGTAATTATGGACATTGAAATATTAAAAATAAATGGTGCCCAGAGATGGAATCGAACCACCGACACTGTGCTCTTCAGGCACATGCTCTACCACTGAGCTACCTGGGCTTTATTTATGATTTTGAGATTCAATTGAATTGAAAAAAAAGATTTTTTTGATCAACGTCTTATATAGAATAACTGTCTGTAAGCGGTTTGTCAAGCAAGAATGAAGCTTTCTTTTGATAAAAAACATGAAATATTTTTTATACAGATTTTGGTAAAAATAATTCTACAGGCAGTTCACTTTGTTTTTGTTCTCTGAGTGTATTGAATTTTTGATTTAAATAATCTTGATCATATTGTTGTGCATAGTATGAATCATATTTCATTGCATCATGTTGTTTAGAATATTTAATAGTTTTGGGTTTGCCAAGTATTTTATGGCCTTGGCATAAATCACCTTCTGTGCATGCGCGTTGAATGTATGGATCATAATCTTCTGGTGCAAAATATCCTAATTCTGTTGTAAAGTGTCCAGATTGTAATTCTTGTGGGTTATAATTTAATAAAGGGTTTTGTTTGGTTTCAAATTGTTTAGCTATTTCACTTAAGCATTCAGGACAATCAAAATAACCAGCAGCGCTAGCATCAGCACCTGTTTCAGCTTTTAAATGTGCTCCAGTATCACTCTTTTCGCCTTTAATTTTGGATTTTTGGTATTCTTCTAAATTTGATAATTTATAACTATCAGGATAATGATAAATTTGTTTTACATGTTCAAGTTCATGTACAAGAACTCTGATGATCTGAAAAGAATCCCAATTGTTATAATTTGAGTTAATTAGAATACAATTATATTGTGGTAAATATGTTGCATCAGCTGTAGTTGTTGTTGTATCGTCGATTATTTCAAGACGTAATTCAATATTTTCAGTAATTCCTAAATCTTTTTTAATTTTTAAAAATAAATCGTGTAATTTTGGTGCAGCTGTTTGAGTATCTTTAGAATTTAAATATCGTGCTTGAAGTATAAGATTTATTTTTTGAATTTGTTTTGCATTATCAAGTTGACCTTTATTTTCTTGTTCAAGTTCTGCAAATTCAGTTTTTAATGATTCATTTTCTGATTCTGCTGCATCAGGATGAATCTTTTTTATGATAATTCCTGTTGCTGCACCAGTACCAAGCATTGCAGGAGATTTCCATTTTTTTTGATACCATTTTGAGTTGTTCGACTTATTTTGTTGTTCTTTTTGCTGATCTTTTATTGCTTTTGCTACAGTTTGACTTGATTGTTCGATTGGAATTTGAACGGTGGTGAATGTTGATGATACGGGTTGAGGAGCTGTAAACATGCTGCTTGCAAATCGATTATTGCTGTTTTTGAAAGGCACGCGCAATGTTGCAGATCTCATGCTTAAAAGTATTGAAGACGCGCTGTTTAAAAATAAAATTGAAAAAAGGATGTATCGTAAATTCATAATTTTACCCTAAAAAAATTGATGAAGTAAAAATCAATGTTATAAATTTATAGTTTTTGAAAGTTTGAAATCAATACTTTGAAAATGAAAAAAGGCATCCTGAAAATGGATGCCTTTTTTCATAAAAATTTTATTTTTATTATGCACAAGCTTTGTTCATGCAATCTTGGCACGCTTTAATTGCTGCGCGACATGCTTCAGAACAATCTTTGCATACAATTTTGCAATCACCATCTGAACTGCCACCGCCAGCAGCATCAGCACATGCATTATTTTTTTCTACAGCTTTTTCACAAGCTTTAATACTTGCATTGCATACATCAGCGCAAGCTGAATTTTTGCAACTTGCAGCATGTGCTCGACATGCTTCAATAGCTTTTTTGCAAGCTGAAGAAGCATCACGTGCGACAGGGATACAATGATTTTTAGGGATTTCACCTTTGACAAACTTATCACATACAGCTGCGCATGCACTAAGTTTTTGCATTGCAAATTTGCAAGCATCTTTAACGTTTGACATAAACCACTCCTTTTTTAGTTGGTCAATTGTTTGAAGATTAAGATGCCTAAAAAATTTGTCAATTTGATAGATTTTTAAATTTCAGTACATATTTTTTTAATCGATGCCACAGAATTTGCAAGTCCTGAAGCTTCATACGGAACAATAATCAATTTGTTGTCAGTTCCTTTGGTCATCTCAGGCAACCATTGAATATATTTTAAAGCTGTTAAATATTGAATTGGATCTGCATCAGGATGTGCGGATTTAATTTTTTGAATCGATTCAGCTTCTGCTTGATGCACAAGGGTAAGCGATTGAAATAGTAATGTGAGTAATATGATAGTTGCGATAGCAATGATTGCTAAAAATTCAAGTGTCAACATGATGAGTTCCTACACAACATAGATTTGATGCATTTTTTAAAGAAAGTATCTCATTTTTTTATTAGTCAACCGGGAATACCCCATGGCTTTTTAAGCCTGGGGATGAAAGGTTGACATATGAGTGAGCATTTTAAATCAGCATGATTTGAAATGCGAGAAGCGCTAAGGCATACTATGGAGTA
>JAGOPI010000023.1 GCA_017992075.1 Candidatus Babeliales bacterium | reverse complement strand
ATGAACTACTCTTTGTCGTAAATCTAAGCCATAAATTGTTGCCATCTAAAGTCCTTTTTAATTGTTTTCAGATGGAACATAGCTTATCAAAAAAACAATTTTAGAGCCAACTAAGATTTGCTATAGAACAACCAATTGTTTTTGAAGAACCAAAAAATGTTTTAAATCCTATTGTTACACCAATAGAAGAAAATAAGAAAAATGAGTCATCTACAGAAGTATCATCACGTGAAAAAGTTAAAGAAAAATTAAATTTTTTTGTAGGTGCTTTTACAGGTGAACATGAGAAAAAACTTACAGATAAGCAATTAGCTTTACAAAAACAAATAAAAAAAGATTTTATTCAAATTAAACATACTAACCATTTAACTAACCATTTAATCTAAGCCTGCCATTTAGCGAATTTTAAGCGTCATGGCTGCACATAAACAAAGCAGCAGGGTGATGATATGAAATCGAACGGTAACTTTTGACTCAGACCACCCTTGCATCTCGAAATGATGATGCAAGGGTGCCATATGAAATAGTTTTTTTCCAAAAATTTTAATTGAAAAAATTTGCCCAATAACCGAAAGTGCTTCAAGCACAAAAATGCCACCAGCAATTGGGAGCAAAAGTTCTTGACGTGCAATGATACTCATCATGGCGAGTGCTGCTCCTAGTGATAATGATCCGACATCTCCCATAAAAATTTGTGCTGGATGTGCATTAAACCAAAAAAATCCTAAACATGCTCCAATCAAGACTGCTCCAATGATTGTCAGTTCGCTGCAATCAGCAAAAGGTATTTGCAAGTATGATGCAAATTCTACATGTCCTGCCAGATAGGCAATACCCGCAAAAAATGAAAAATTTACAAGCAATGTGCCGATTGCAAGGCCATCAAGCCCATCGGTTAAATTAACCGCATTGCTAGTACCGACAAGAATGAAAATAACCCATGGAATGATCAGGTATCCAAGATCAAGGTTTATACCCTTGAAAAATGGTGTACAAATGACCCAGGTTGGACTTTTGAGCCAAATCCAAAGGGTAGTCACCCCTAGGGCGCAAAGTAGCTGTAATCGAAATTTTAAGCGTGCCGAAATTCCCTTTTTGTACCAAGTCTTGTAAAGGTCGTCCAGCAGGCCAATCAGGCCAAAAAAAATTAATGTTGAAGCCATAATCCACAATTCAGCTTTGCTCCAGTTGCACCAAAGTGCCATGTTGACGATACTGACAAATAAAATAAATAAGCCACCCATGGTAGGAGTAGCACCTTTTGATTGATGATTTTCTGGTGTAAATGGGCGTGCATTGTTTTGAAATTTTTTACGTGAAAAGTCGATAAATCGACCGCCAAGTGCAAGCGACATAAAAAAGGTTGTCATGAGTCCCATAATTGCACGAAATGAAACATAGTGAAGAATGTTGCATGCTGATGCATAGGCGGTAAGCGTGCTGGCAAGGTGATAAATCATAAAAATCCTAATTTTAAAGCCCTAAAAATGCTTTTTTATTGTAGCGATCTCTTTTGAACTTTCCAATCAGAATTTAATTCGACAGGTACCCCTTTTGACGATTTTTTCTTAAAATGGTAACATAACTTTATGCTGTAAAAGGCAGTAAATTAAAATAACTTGAACAAGAGGTTTAATTATGATGATATTGAAAAAGATGTTTTTGTTTATTTGCCTGGGACTTGGTGCTTTTGTGCCGGGTGCTTGTGCAAATGAAATAATAGATAAAGTAGATAAACAAATTAATATTTTGGTTGGTCAAGCTTTTAAAATTAATGATAAAAATCATCGCTTAACCGCGGAATCATTAAAGGTTTCATTAACAAGTCTTAAAAAAAATGTTTTGAAGTTGATTGAAAATCATAAAGAAAATTATAAAGAATTATATGAATCTTTAAATCAATTAAATCTTGAAGATAGTGATTTGCCAAAAGTTTTGTCGCAATTGAAAATTGTTGTATCAAAATTGCCAGCGCCGTCGCAAGAATTTTTGAAAAGAAAATTTCCATTGTTGAAATAAAAATTTGTAGTTAATGGTTCGGGGGAAGTGGGGGTTATATCATGGAACCCATTTAAAAAGTAGAATAAAAATAAAAAGGTCAGTCGAAAGATTGGCCTTTAATTTTTGTTCATTTGTCCAACTGTTAAATTTAAAGTATAATTTAAACATGGGGTAAAACTTTAAAAATTCGGTACGGATATCGCGATAATTCAAAAAATGAAGACATGGATCCCCGCCTTCGCGAGGATGAGGGATTGGGGTTCAAAAAATTTATGAACATTTCAAATCAATTTGATGTCATTGTTGTTGGTGGTGGTCATGCAGGTGTTGAAGCTGCGCATGCCTCAGCAAAGATGGGACAAAAAACCTTACTTTTAACACTTGATAAAAAAAAAATTGGCCTAATGCCATGCAATCCATCAATTGGCGGAGTGGGCAAAGGGCACATTGTTTTTGAAGTGAGTGCTTTGGGTGGTTTGATGTCAAAACTGTGCAGCATAACATACCTTCAAGCTAGAATGCTTAACACAAAAAAAGGTCCAGCTGTGCAAGGGCTCAGGCTTCAAATTGACAAAGATGCATACTCAAAACTGGCAAGTCAAACGCTTCAAAATTTTTCAAATTTAATCATTGCAGAAGAGATGGTTGATGAAGTTTTGGTAACAAATGGTGCTGTTTCTGGTATTCGCTGTGAATCGGGAATCATTTTTGAAAGTAAGCAAGTCGTGCTTACGACTGGAACGTTTTTGAATGGTTTAATTCATGTGGGTGAAAAAAATTATCCTGCAGGGCGTCGTGATGAAAAAGCAGCAACAAAACTTTCAAATTTTTTAACTAAATTAAATTTAAAATTAGGCAGACTTAAAACTGGAACGCCGCCGCGACTGTTGACGAGTACTATCGATTTTTCAAAAATGGAAAAACAAGAAGCGGAGCCGCTTGATGCGTTATTTGAATTTGATCCTATATCAGTTCAAAATAGCAGAGATTGTTATATCACGCATACAAATCAAAACACTCATGAAATTATTAAAAAAAATATACATCGATCAGCAATGTATTCAGGCAACATTAAAGGCATTGGGCCTCGATATTGTCCTTCTGTTGAAGATAAAATTGCACGATTTGCAGATAAATTAAGTCATCATATTTTTGTTGAACCTGAAACGCTGGAATATGTGGAAGCATATCCGAGTGGTATGTCTACATCGCTTCCTGAAGATGTTCAATTTGATTTTATTCGTTCAATTGTCGGATTTGAAAATGTGCAGATTGCAAAATATGGATACGCTGTCGAATATGATTTTGTGCATCCGGATCAGTTGCATCATAGTTTAGAAGTTAAAGCGATTCCAGGATTGTTTTTAGCTGGACAAATTAACGGTACAACAGGATATGAAGAAGCTGCTGGTCAGGGAATTGTTGCAGGAATTAATGCAGCATTGAAAAGCAAAAATCAAGCACCATTCATTTTAGATCGTCAAGAAAGTTATATCGGTGTCATGATTGATGATTTGGTAACGTTAGGTGTTGATGAGCCTTATCGCATGTTTACCTCACGTGCAGAACGACGTTTAATTTTGCGACAAGATAATGCGTTTTTACGATTGATGCCTAAAGCGTACGCCTTAGGATTGATAGATCAAGATTTGTATGCTCGTTTTTTAAAAGAACGTGAAGAGCTTGAGCGTATTATTGCAGAAGTTGATAAAAATGTTTCAAATGCAAAAATAGCGGAATATTTGGAAGCTGAAATGAGTGCAGATGAACTGGTTAAAACTTTGGGATATCAGGTTTCATCACGTAACGCACTTTCAATTTATTCACATGTGAAATATAAAAATTACATCAAGCGTGAACTGCAAGAGATTGAAAAATATAATAAATTTAAAGATTTAGATTTACCATCGCATGAAGCAATTAAAGTGGCACCTGGAATTTCTACCGAATTAAAACAAAAATTGATTCGACATAATCCAAAAACAATTGCTCAAGCAAGTTTGATTTCAGGAATTACGCCGGCAGCTTTATCACTGCTGATTTTACTTGCTCGTCGACCTGAATGGGGAAAAAATAATGATAGTTTATAAATGTCTGGATCCTCGATCGGTGTCGAGGATGACGAGTCTAGATTGTAAGCATTGTGCAAGTTTCTTCTGTCTTTTTAAAATTAAGATAACCTCAATCAAGATAAAAAGTTAAAAATGAAAAAAATTATAATATTTAATATCATGTTATCCCAAGCTAGATTTGGGATTCAGATAATTAAAAAATGCCCCGTCATTTCAGACTTGATCTGGAATCCAGGTATTAATAAAGAGTTAAACATTTTAAAAGGGGCAACGTATGATATTTGTTAAACAAATTGGTCTTCAGTTTGGAAGCCAAGTCGTTTTTGATGATATTTCCTGCACAATTATGAAAGAAGATCGCGTTGGGCTTGTTGGTCGCAATGGAACTGGTAAATCAACCTTTTTAAAAGTGCTTGATGGATTGATTGGAATTGATCGAGGAACGATTGAAATTCAACGTGGCGCAAAAATTGCATACATGCCACAAGAAATGGTAATTAAGTCTGACAAAAATGTTTTAGATGAAACATTGTCAGCGCTTGAACGTTTGTACAACATGGAACAAGAAAAAAATAAATTGTTTGCAAAAATTCAAGATGATCCAACAGAGCATGACATGATTCGATATGCAGAACTTGAGCATGAATTGATGGAGCAAAATTTTGAATACAAAAAAGTTCAAGCACAAAAAATGCTTATTGGTCTTGGATTTGATGAAGCAAAACAGAAAATGAGCGTTGATCAGTTGAGTGTTGGTTGGCGTATGCGTATTGTGCTTGCAAAATTATTACTTCAAGATGCAGATTTTTATTTATTTGATGAACCAACAAACCACCTTGATCTTTCAGCAAAAAATTGGTTTTTAAATTTTTTGAAAAATGGAGATTTTGGATACATGTTGGTATGCCACGATCGCTATTTTTTGGATAAAGCGTGTAATAAAACTTTTGAACTTTCAATGGGTAATTTGACCGTTTATTATGGAAATTACAGTTATTTTGTTGAGCAAAAAAGAATTAGAACTGAATTTTTAGAACAAGCATACGAACAGCAACAGCGTGAAATAAAACAAAAAGAAGATACGATTAATCGCTTTCGTGCAAGTGCTACAAAGTCTGCAATGGCACAAAGTATGATCAAAGCGTTAGATAAAATTGAACGTATTAAAATTGAACCAAAAATTAAAACAATTTCGCTTAAACTTGCACCACCAGCACGTTCAGGTCAGTATGTGTTAACGGTTAAAGATGTTTCGTTTGGTTTTACCAAGCAACTATTTAAAAACGTTTCATTTGAAATTCAGCGTGGTGAAAAGGTTGCACTGATTGCGCCAAACGGTACAGGTAAATCAACACTGTTTAATTTGATTGCAGAAAAATTAAAATTAACTCATGGTTCAATTGAGCTTGGACATCAAGTGATTACCTCGCTGTTCGATCAAGATCAAGAAAAAGTGTTAGATCCGAAAAAAACTATTTTTGAAGAAGTTGTTTCTTCATGTCCACAAGCAACAGAAGCACAAATTCGAACAGTGCTTGGAGCATTTTTGTTTTCAGGTGACGATGTTCACAAATTAACAAAAGTGCTTTCTGGTGGAGAGCGAAACCGTGTTGCGATGTCTAAAATTATTTTAAGCAAAGCGAATTTTTTCCTGCTTGATGAACCAACAAACCACTTGGATATTGAATCTAAAGAGGTAATTTTACAAGCATTGAAAAATTATGAAGGTACGATTTTGTTTGTTTCGCATGATCAAGATTTTGTAAATAAACTTTCAACAAAAATTATTGAACTTGATGTTAATGGTGTCACACCATACTTTGGAAATTATGATAATTATCTTGATACAAAAAATGCTGTTTTCAAAATGCGTGGGCAAGACAGCGTGACTCAGTCAGAAAAAAAAGAATCAACAGGATCAAATAAGCCTGAATCAAAAAAAGAGCAGTATGAATTGTCGAAGAAATTTAGAAATTTAGAAAACAAAATTAAACAACTTGAGCAAAAAAAGCCTGAAATTTTAAATAAAATGGGACTTGTTGCGTACGGTTCAGATGAATATCAGGTGTTAAATCAAGAGCTTGATAAAGTGAAAAAAACTTTAGAAGTTGCTGGAAAAGAGTGGGAAGAGGTTGCTCGCAAACTTGATCGAGATATTTCATGAATCCAGTACTTTTTCATGTGTGGGGTCCTTTTGCAATTCATGCATACGGTGTATGTATTGCGGTTGGAGCGTTGATTGCTATATTTTTGCTAACATGTGATCAAAAACTTTCAAAAATTGCAACGCAAGATCAGTTGATGACAACATTGCAACTTATCATTGTTTCAGGATATGTTGGTGGTCGTTTAGGTTTTTTAATTTCAGAATCAGAGCCATTGCAAAATTACATTATGCTTTTTAAATTTTGGGAGCCAGGGCTTTCCATTTTGGGTGGAATTATTGGAGCGGTTGTAGCGCTAAGTGCTTATTTGTTCTGGTATAAAATTCCAGTGCTGCCATTTTTAGATCGAATTGCATTGTATACGCC
The DNA here is from genome assembly GCA_017992075.1 of Candidatus Babeliales bacterium. Lineage (GTDB taxonomy): Bacteria > Babelota > Babeliae > Babelales > Chromulinivoraceae > JACPFN01. The sequence continues at coordinate 6,658 of JAGOPI010000023.1, read as the reverse complement.
ACTTGTTCAAAGTTTTGGTCGCGTTGGCTGCTTTTTTGCAGGTTGTTGTTTTGGGGTTGCAACTTCAGGTTGGTGGGGCGTTATGTACACACATGCAGGGCATATGGCACCGCTTAATGTTTTACTTCATCCATCACAACTGTATAGTGCTGTAATTTTATTTGTTATTTTTTTACTGCAATATTTTTATTTGCAAAAAATATGCAAAACTGCTGGTGTTCTGCTTTGCAGTTATTTGATTTTGGTTGGATTTGAGCGATTTTTGATAGATTTTGTCAGATGGGATAGACTGTTTTTTGATCATCAATATTTTTCCTATTTTTCAATTCATCAATCGATTGCGGTAATGATGATGATAGGCGCAATTTTCGGATTAATTTTTTTAAAAAAATAATTTTAGCATGGGTGGTTTTATGAAAAAATGTTACATATTTTTAACTTTTTTATTAATGCAAACTTTTTTTTGCTTACAAGGTTCGTGTGATATTCGTGGCATTAATGTTTCAGAAGAGTGTAGAAGGCAGGTTGAAGGGAAAAAAAGTGAAATTGCTTCTACCAATTATGAAAATCAACAACATGAGAGCGTATTGAATAAATTGTATGCTCTTGGTTATAAGTTAGCAAGTGACGAATTAACGCGTATTCTTGATGAAAATCCAGCATTTTTTGCACATGATTCAGAAAAAAATCAGTTTTGTCAAAGATTAACAGAAGCTATTTATTTTGAAATTCGTTTTTTGTAAATAAATGTATTGAACAATTTAAAAATAATAAGTGTTGATAATCATGGATCTATTTAATTTTATCAAACAGCATGTTGATATTTTAACCGTGATTGGTGAGTATACGAGTTTGAAAAAAACAGGATCGTTGTACTGGAAAGCGCGATGTCCGTTTCATCATGAAAATACGCCTTCATTTACGGTCAGTCCTCACAAAAATATTTATTATTGTTTTGGTTGTCATATGACTGGTGACGTGATTGGATTTATTGAAAAAATTGAAAATTTGTCGGCACTTGAAGCTGCACAACATTTGGCAACGCGTTATCATCTTGAAATTCCAAAAGAGGTAAGTAAATCTATTGCGCCAGCGCTGAATAAATCGCATTTTCAGCTTTGTTATATTGTTGCACAATGGTGTAACTCTATGACGCTTAAACATCCTGCAGCACTTGAATATTTAAAAAGTCGAAAATTAAGTTCTGCAACCTGTGCACAATTTATGCTTGGTTATTTTCCAGCAGGTGCACGTGGTGTTCAACAGCTTTTAGCTCATGTCACGCCGCTTGGTTTTTCGAGTCAAGATTTGATAGATGCAAATATTATATTTCCTGGCAAACAGGGATTATATTCACCATTTGAAGATCGCATTATGTTTCCGATACGAGATCATTTGAGTCAAGTCTGTGCGTTTGGAGGACGAATTTTTTTACCTCATGATACACGACCAAAATATTATAATTCAAAAGAATCAGATTATTTTAAAAAAGGCAAAATTTTATATGGCTTTGATGTTGCAAAATCTGAAATTCAAAAACAACAATCTGCAATTTTGGTTGAAGGATATACTGATTGTATTGCGCTGTATCAACATGGATTTAAAAATGTTGTTGCAACTTTGGGCACTGCATGTTCACCGCAACATTTAGAACATTTGGCCAAACATGCACAAAGAATTTATTTGTTGTACGATGCTGACGATGCAGGCAAGCAAGCAATTATTCGTTTAACAACGTCCTGTTGGCAGTTAGATTTAGATTTGAAAGTTGTAAGTTTACCAGTTGATCAAGATCCTGCAAGCATGTTAGAACATGATCAATCAATTGCACCGTATATTGAAAATGCACAAGAAATTTTTAATTTTTTTGTTCAAATTAAAGGTGATAATTTTACTCAAGAATCGATGAAGCATAAAATGACGGTTGTGCATGAAATGTTTGAACTTGTAGCTCAAGTTAAAGACATTTTGAAAGAAAATATTTTGCTTTCAAAAATTGCTGAAAGTCTACAAATTCCTTTAGAAATAATAAAAAATGAGTATACTAATAGATACGTGCGTACAAATCAGGTGTCAAAAAATAATGCGGTTATTATACCGAAAATCGATAGTTCTGAACCTGTGCGTGATGCCTTAGAAGAGCAAATTTTAGGAGCTATAGCATATGATCCAAATTTGATAACTCCGGCATATGAAACATTACTTTTAGCAACATTGTCATCATGGTCACTAAGCATTGTGCAAAAAATTGTAAACTATAAACAACAGCATTCGATTATTACATCCGAGAGTTTAGTAACAATTTTGGACGCAGCAGAATTTGAATATCTACAAAGAGTTATGTTTTTGATAGATAGTTCAAATTTAAAACAGACCTTTGAAAATCTTATGTTACGATTTCAAAAAAAATATTGGAAAACGGTGGTAAGCCATATTAGAATGAAAATCGTTCAAGCAACAAGGGCTCATGATACGCAAGAAGTTGCACGATTGATCGATGTTTTTGAAGAATTAAAAATTGAATTATGCAAGAATGGAAGTTTATGATTAAGAAAAAGTCGAATTCAAAAAAAATTACCAAAGCAACGATTAGCAACGAAGATCGTCAAAGTATTATCAAAAAAATCGCTGAAGATAGTCAAAAAAATCGTTTCATTACCTACGAATCGGTAATGGAATTTGGCGAAAAATATAAATTTAATGAAGAAGAAACAAATCAACTTTTAAAAGAGCTTGAAAAGCGTAACGTTGATTTAATCATGCAAGAAGAATTATCCGTGAGTGGTGATTCTGAAGAATTTGTTGAGCATGAAGAAAAAACACCTCATAAAATTACGGCAAAGCTTGCAACAACAACGCTTGAAGAAGTTGAAGAAGAAGCAGAAGAGCATGAAGATGTGGATAAAGATGAAGGTGAAGTTGTTAAAGAGATTCCTGACATTCCACAAATTGCAGATGGTGTAAAATGTTATTTGCGCGATATCGGTAAAATTCCACTTTTAAATAAAAAAACAGAAACTGTTATTGCTGAAAAAATTGCAAGTGGTAAACGTGAATCGATTGAATCGTTATCAAAATTTCCTATTATTCATAAAGAAGTTTTGATTATTGGTGATCGATTACAGAAAAAAAATATTGCGCTTAAAGATATTATTCAATTTACAGAATTTGATGAAGAAAATTTACCAAAACTTGAAGAAGAGCGTGCGGCACTTTTAATTTTGATCACCAAAGTTAAAAAAGCGATCATGAATGAATCTATAATTTATAAAAGCTATCGTGATAAACTTGATTCTCAAGCAAGTAAAAAAGAGATGCTTGAAAAAATTAAAGAGAATAAAGAAGTTGTCAGTCAAGCAATTATGTCGATCAAGCTTTCAAACAAATTGATTCGCAAGCTTGGTAGAAAAATTGAAAAATTGTTAAATAAAATTACTGAACGTCGTCAGTTTGTAAAAACAGCAGAAGAACGTTTAACAAGTCTTCGCAAACGCAAAGAAGCAAACGCTGAAGATATTTTGGATCTTGAAACACAACAAAGAATTGCACGTAAAGCAATTAAAAATACAGAATCTGAAATTGGATTTGCGTATGAAGTTGCTGCAAAATATTATGCTTCATTTGCACGTGGCCAATTAAAAGATAAACAAGCAAAAGCTGATTTGGCAAAAGCAAACTTACGCCTGGTTGTAAACATTGCTCGAAAATATATTAATCGTGGATTGCATTTCTTGGACTTAATTCAAGAAGGAAACATTGGATTGATGAAAGCTGTTGAAAAGTTTGAGTTTGAACGTGGTTATAAATTTTCAACCTATGCAACATGGTGGATCAAGCAAGCAATTACTCGTGCGATTGCAGATCAATCTAGAACAATTCGTGTTCCTGTACATATGGTTGAAACACTCAATAAAATTAATAAAATTAAACATATCTTTTTACAAGAACATGGTCGTGAACCATCGCATGCAGAACTTGCAAAAAAATTGAATCTTGATGAAAAGAAAATTAAAAACATTATTAAAATTTCAAAAGAACCAATCTCTTTAGAAACTCCAATTGGTGATGGCAATGATGCTTCAATTAAAGATTTAATTGAAAGCGAAGATGATTTTTCATTATCAGATACTGTTGCAAGCAATGATTTAAAAGAAAAAATTCGTGAAGTGTTAAAAACATTAACACCGCGCGAAGAAAAAGTTTTAAAGATGCGATTTGGAATCGATGTTGCATCTGAACATACGCTTGAAGAAGTAGGTAAAGATTTTTCAGTAACGCGTGAACGTATTCGTCAGATTGAAGTTAAAGCATTAAAGAAATTAAAACATCCATCACGAAGCAAAAAACTTGTTGCATTTTTTGAACGAGAAATTGCAAATCTTGAAGATGTTGAAGAGATTGATGATTCTTCAGATGACGAATAAAATTAAGAAAGTCATCTTAGATTTGATCTGAAATCTAAAAGAATAAAATGAAAGTACTCGTATAAAAACGGGTACTTTTTTTATGAATAATTGTAATATGACAAACTTTGCATCATACTAAAAAACATGAAAGTTTATCTTTCAAAAGGAAAGAGGAAGGAAGGACGACATGACTATTTATACTCAAAAATTGTTATTTGATGTAGCAATTTTTCTTGCATCATTATCCTTGTGTGCTTTGCTTGCTTTTATGGAAACAAGCATTACAGCAATTCGATTATTTAAAGTTAAAGAACTTGAACGAAGTACAAGTAACTATAAATTTTTTTTTACAACGCTTGAGCATCATCCTCAAAATGTTTTAATGACGGTGCTGATTGCAACAAATATGATGTGTATTACAACAGCGATATTACTTCAAAATATTGTTGAAAATGTATTTTCAGATTTTGATTTACCGCAAGGCTTAGGTTTTACAATTGGTATAGTATCAGGAACAATAGTTGTTTCTTTGATTGGTGAAATTATTCCAAAAAGTATTGCACAATCTCAAATAAATCCGCTTGCATCTTTGTTGTGGCTTGCAAATTTAATTTTTTATTTGGTTAGTCCTGTAGCCCGACCATTGCTAGCTATTTCACGATATTTTTCTCAAACTGATTATGATCACAATGATAGTCAAATCATATCAGAACAAGAGATTCAATTTTTGATTAATTACATTGAAAAAAAAGGATTGATGGAGCAGGATAAAACGAGTATGCTTCAAAATATTTTTCGCATGGAAAATACTCATGTAAAAGAAATTTTGATTCCAAATAGTAATGTGATCAGTATCGATATTGAAAGTGACATTCATGTTTTAATGCAACTTTTTAATATTTATCAATATTCTCGTTATCCAGTTTTTGAAGGCAATCCTGAAAATATTGTTGGCATATTGTATCAAAAAGATGTTTTTATTCAGTTGCAACAAAATCAAAGTGGCTATCGTTTGAAAAATTTAATCAAACCAATTATTTTTGTGCCAGACAGTTTAAAGGTCAGTGAACTTTTAAAAGAGTTTAAACGCCAACAAATTCATCTTGCAATGGTACTTGATGAATATGGAAGTACTATAGGCCTTGTAACTTTAGAAGATGCGCTTGAAGAGATCGTCGGTGACATTACTGATGAGCATGATCCAAATGCTCATTTGCGCAAAATTACCATTCTTGTTCCTGATCAAGAATGGTCCGTGGATGCAACGGTTGATTTAGATAGACTTGAAGATGTTTTACAAATTAATTTTATGGTTGAAACAGCAGTAACACTCGGTGGATTTTTAACTGAACATGCACAACGATTGCTTAAAGTTGGTGAAAATTTTTTTTACAAAGGTTTTTGTTTTACGATTCAACAAGCTCATGAAAAACGAGTGCTGCAGGTTCATATCAAACGATCTGAATCAAAAGCTGCATGTGTTGCAAGTGGTGAAAAAAATAAAGAGTAAAAAGGAAAGTAGTCATGAAGCAAATGTTAAAATTCGGCATAATTTTGTTATTATGTTCAGTTACATCAATTCAAGCTGATGACGCTCAAGTAAAAAAAGCTTCTTTAGAAATTATTGCATCTATTTCAGATGACATTGCAACGCTGATCATAAATCATCATCATGAAAAAAATTCAGAAGTTGCAAAAATATCATGCGTAAAATTGGTAACAACGTTGGCTGATGCGATTGCTCAAGTAATTTGTAAAATTAAAGAACGAAAAGAAAATCGCAGCATTGATTTATATTCTGATGAAGAATATGACCAAGTGCTGCGATTATTATCTGAAAAGTTAATTCATAAAATATGTAATCAAAACGATACGTTATAAACCATGTTTAGTTTTGTCTGAATAAACAAGATTTTCAGGTTTCAATTGTTCTCGATAAATTTCTTGTTCTTTTTCTCGTAGTTCTTTATTTTTTCTAACTTTTTCAATAAATTCGGGTTTAAAAGAAGATTTAAATTTATCTGAAGATAAAGAATTAAATAACATTTCCTCTAAACCTTCTGGGCGGCCATTAAGATAATTTTTATAATGTTGTTTTAAAATAATGTCAAAGAAACCTTTGCTGCTATAAAATTCTTGGGGCTGTCCTAGATAAGATCGTTTTTATTTGTTGATTTTGCCCATTTGATCAACATTTTCAATTGTTTTTTTGGTGATGAAAAATTAAACCTCCATTCACACTCTTTTAAGAA
>JAGOPI010000002.1 GCA_017992075.1 Candidatus Babeliales bacterium | reverse complement strand
ACTAACGACCTAGAAGAAGCAAGAAAATTTCTTAAAGCCGGTGGTGATATTGAAGCACTAAATGGATATAGCTACACTCCATTGTTAGCACAAAGAAAAAATCCTCAAATGCAACTTTTTCTTATTAAAATGGGCGCTAATGTTAATGCTAAATCTTTTTTTAACTATAGCGCTTTGCACTTAACAGATAATCCTAAAATTACAAAATTACTCATTGGAGCAGGAGCTGATGTTAATGCTAAAAATATGAATAACCGTAGCCCTTTGCACTTAACAGATAATCCTGAAATTGCAAAATTACTCATTGGAGCAGGAGCTGATCTTAACGCTCAAAATAATTTAAACCATACTCCTTTAGAAGAACAAATAAATCCTGAAATTGCAAAATTATTGATTTTAGCAGGAGCAACGATACAAGACATACAAAAAATACCTACAAAGGATAATGATTTAGTAAAAAATGCTTTAAAATATGTCTCTCATTTAGCAGACAACGACACAATTAAAAAATTTTATAACAACAAACGCTTATTTGACCTTGCTTTAAAAAAGCATTATCAAGATTATCTTGATGGATCCCCACAAGTCCTAGAAGAAGTTTTACTCAACCCTTCATTTTCGGATCATTTTAAATCTAATTTTAAACCCGAATTTATTGAAAAAGTTAGAGAAAATAAAGAACTACGAGAAAAACTTGAACGTGAAAAAGAACGTGCAATTTATCGAGAACAATTGAAACCTGACAATCTTCTTTATTCAAAACAAACTAAAAAAGAATATGGCTTATAACATATCGTTTTGATTACATATTTTATGAATTAACTCTTCAGATAATAATCGCAGCGCTTGGTCATATTCTTCATCAGAATATAAATCAATGCTGCGATTTTCTTTTCGTTCTTTAATTTTGCAAATAACTTGAGCAATCGCATCAGCTAATGTCATTACTAATTTAATACTAAATATTTTTGCAACTTCTGATTTTTTTTCGTGATGATGATTTATGATCAGCATTGCAATATCATCTGAAAGAGATCTGATAATTTCTCTAAAAAAACGAAAGTATTTTGTTACTATAAAGTTCTTATTTACATCAACTAATTCAACTGCTGTTCTTGCAATAACTCCTGCTACAAAATGCTCCATGAGCTTTTCCATCTTTTTTTAAGTAAATTTTTTCTTTTTATATCCATTTCACCAGCAGGAATCTTACAGCTTAACTATGCCAGCCCCTTGTTTTTATTTTTTTAAAAAAATGAGATAATCAATATAAGCTTTTATTAGGGATAATTTTCATGCAAGGTCATTTTGTTTACATTATGTGTTCTAAAAAATACGACACTTTATACATTGGCGCAACTCATAATCTTTTTCGCAAAATCTATGAACATCAAAACAATCTATTTCTTGGATTTACTCAAAAATATAACTTTCACCATTTAGTTTATATTGAAAAATATTCAATGATAATTCAAGCTATTGCACAAGAAAAATTGTTAAAAAATGAGCGAAAAACATGTTAAAAAAAATACGTATTATTTCTACAAATTATTTGGTCAACTTTTTAGAACTTCAACTCATTATCACACTAATGTCTTTACCAATTTTAATTGCCTGGGGCCTGCCCATTTCTTACATGAGTCCACTATCAAATTTAATTTTTACGCCACTTTTAATTTTATTTTTATGGATTTCATGCATTTTTGCTATTTTTGCACTACTCGGCATTCCTTGCACTATTTTTGCAACAGCTTTAGACAAACTCACAAATATATGGATGTGGCTTTTATCTTTTTCAAAACCTGCATGGCTTTTAGGATTTAGCACAAACACCATGTGGTGCTCTATCATCATCTGTGCATGTATCATTGCACTTTACAGTTACAAAAAACCTGCTACAAAAAACGCTGTTGCTTTGTTATTTGGCCTCTGTTGCTTGATGATGATGGTGCGACTGCACAGCATGAAAAATTTGTATCAAAAAATTGGTGATTTACCCATGATAGCAATCCGATTAAATCATAAAAATTACTTAATTGATTACGGAGCACTTTGCAGCAAACAAAATTTTTACAACAATATCGATTACACAATCATTCCGCAACTAATTAAGTGTACTGGCATGACCAACATTGATACCCTTGTGCTTTGCAAACCAAGCAAACGACTTACCAAAATTGCACTACAATTTTGCACACAAATGAATGTGAAAAAAATTATAGCAACCACAAAATGTGATTGCTATAAAACTTTATATATTGCTTACAAAAACAGTGATGTGCAAATTTTGCCATTAATTAAAAAACGTAAATCTTCTTGATTATAATGGAATTCTTCGCACATTTTTACGATTATTTGAATTTGGAATAGGTTCCAAAGCTAACCAATCTTTTTGACACACACGAGCCATATTCTCACAATTTCCAAAATCTTCGCCAGGAAGAATGCATGCTGTTTTTTTGAAAGGATTAATCCAAACACCATAAATTCGATTCTTTACCGAATTTTTTACCCCTTCGTTTATTTCAGGATAATAATATAAACTCCAATTCTTATTTACTGAATTAATCAATGCAATATCATCATTTAAAATTTTTTCTAATTCTAAACCAAATTGTTTTGGAATCGATTGATTTTTTATTTCAAAGCATCCAACAAATTCAGTAAAAACATTTGGATCACTATTCCCAATCCGAAGATAGTTTTTAGTTTTTTCTTTATTAAAAGAATCTGCTTCTTGCCGTTTTTGATTGTTGAGCTTAATTGTATTATCAATTGCTGAAGGAGTTAACGATAACAGCGCTTGAACATCATTTATCTCAGGACTATCACTTAAATAACCCAGAGAATCCATAACAAACAATTCTATATCGCATTGACCTAAAAAATTGTTTGTTTTAACTGCGACAAAACCAACCCAATGCGCTCCACCAAAATTTTCCAATCTCAATCTAACGCCCTTATTCCAAATAATACCCAAGATTTGATTTGGTTGACTTACAAAATTTCGAACAGCTAATAAAACATCTTCATTAAATTCCAAACCCTCAACTGGTACATTTTCTATAATAAGAATAGAATTTATTAACGGATTTTTCGGTTCCAATTCTTTTTTTAAATACTCAAGCTTTTCACCATCCAACCAAGTCAAACCTTCACCATGATATTTAACATAAATCTTTAAAGCATTTTCTTCCATAAATTGTTTATAAACCGCAAAATTATTCAATTCGTTTTGCGATTCAAGCGTAGGCAATTTTCCAAAACGTTTCCAAATCTTCAAAAACTCTACAACATTTTTTAAAGCATGATATCCACAATTACCACCTTCACCAGCTTCAAGAGCCATCCAGGCTAAATCACTACCCTCAATATTGCCATCAGGCCAGGGATGTTCAACTTGTTGCAAAACCTCAAGTTTCTTTACTTTAATAGAACATGGTGTCGCATTTTGTTTTGCTTGTTTTGGAATTTCTGGTTGACCTTTTGGAAATACGCTTGAAGAATCAGTTCTATCTGTATTTGTTCTAAATGAATTCAATTGCCCTTTTTTTGCTAAATCTTCTTTTGAAGGTAACCAACCTTTTGCTGCGAATGCTTCATGTGTTATCCATTCACCTTCTTTAGGTTGAAAAGTTGGTTGCGATCGAGAACTTTGAACCAATTTCTTCAAAACATCACTAACTCTTTTTAATGTGTTAACACTTGAACCATTAATTTCCTGAAAAATTGATATCAACCCAAAATAAATCAACAAAATTTTTATAACATTCAATCGCTTCATAATCTTTCCTTTTTTATGTATCAATGCAATAGTCACAACATTACCTTGTAACATATTTTTCATCACCATAATATTTTATATTTTTTAAATCAAGACTTTTTGACAAAGCTGTACACTAAACTTTTGAAAGAAGTTTCTATTTGTTTCTTAACTTTTTTCAAATTTGGATTTTTTCTTTTTGAAGTTATAAGATCTTTATATTGTGTCAATTCTTTAACTAAATTTTTATCATTTGTAAGCACCAATGATTTTTGTGCACGAACGTCTAATTCTTTTAAAATCTCTACCCTTGAAAGCTGAGGATACAAATATTGATATGTTGCAATATCATCGGCGACTTGTTCTTGAACTGATATTTTTTTTGGTGCTAATGGTGGTTTACCAAAAAATTGCATTGAACCTTGCATTTTTGATGCTTGTAATACCATCAGACTGATCATCAACATAAAAAAACGTTTTTTCATAAAAAAACCTTAAATACAATATCTAAATTATCTATTTTTTTGTTACCATTCCAAAGAACCACCTGTTTGATACTCTGTTACACGAATTTCAAAGAAATTTTTCTTTTTGCTCAAATCAGTTGCTTCCGACATCCATAAAAATGGATTTTCTTTATCATAAATTTTTGGTAACCCTAAGCGCAATAGTCGACGATCAGCAATGTAACAGACATAATCACAAAACTGTTGGCTCGTAATTCCAAGCAAACCATCAGGACACGTTTGAATTGCGTAAGTCATTTCAAATTCAACCGCTTTTTTTATTAAATTAACAACTTCAAGTTGAAATTCTCGAATCCAAACATCAAGATTTTCTTTGATAATGGTGTTAATCAAATCACAACCAAATGCCAAGTGTAAACTTTCATCACACATGATATATTCAAACTGTTCACCAATTCCAACCATTTTTTTATGACGTTTGAGCGAAAGCATCATCGCAAATCCTGCGTAGAAAAAAATTCCTTCCATAATGACAGAAAAACCGATCAAATCTCGAATAAACATTTGCATTATTTTAACATCGACAATTTCAAAATCTTTATCCATAAGTGACTGTGTTAAGTTTACCACAAAATCATCTTTTTCCTTAATTATATCAACATTTTGATACATCGTATAAATATAATCAGGATCAAGCCCAAACGTGTCACACACAATAAATAAACGTATCTATGCGTATAGCTTCTTCAAATACTTGACCATATAATTCATGAAGTTCTGGTGTTTCTTCAGGAGAAAACAATGTCCAATGTTCATCAGATTGAAAACGTTTTATAAAAAGATCCTGAATTCATGCTGCAGTATTCATGTCATGAGTGCGACGCCTAAGTCGTAAATGCTTGAACTAACGGGATCATCATCTGACGAATGTCAAAGAATGAATATTCTTTTTCTGTACCATCGATATTTTTAATCACATAGGATAAATTTTTTAAAAATTCTTGATTTTTGCCTAAAAAATGCAATGTCTGATTATCCACATCACACTCCAGTTATATTTCACATAGAATTAGAAAACAACAATAATTACAAAGACCTGCTTCTTCTCCTTTTTTAAAACAAAGAATGTAAAAACATGACAAAAAAATATTCCTGATACAGTTTTTTCTCAAATTGCTATGATAACGTAACACACTGTCTTGAATAATCAAACCCGAATTCGAAGTTAGATTTAATCGATCATGAAGCAAAAATTGGATAAATTTATAGTAGGTTTTTTACCTAAAAATTATCGCTTTTTTTAAAAAATATGCATTATTTAATTTTTTCTATTTGAAACTGTTCAAAGTCGTTATTTAATAAATCTTCTCGAATCCGATTTTGACTTATACCCATACCAAGCAATTGCCGATTTATTGACAACTGGAAACAAAAACTGATAGGTTATCAGTAAGAGACTTTAAAAAATGGGGGTTTTTATGAAGTTTTCTCACAAATCACTATTATTACCATTTGTCATTTTTTCGACTCAGGGCGGATCAAATATTTTTACTCATCCAATTACACCACCAACAAAAATTGAAGAAGTGATTATGGCTGATGAACTTTTCAAACAAATGACAAGTCAAAAGCCAACTATTATCATGGGATTTATGAACAATTGTCCACACTGCAAAACATTAACAAAATTTTTTGAAACATTGCCAAAAAAATATACTACAATTAATTTTATTATGGTTAATGGACCAAAATTAAATTTACACAAAGAAGTTCTAAAATTAACAAACAATCAGTTTAAAATTCCAGGATATCCTTCCATAATTTTTATAAAAAATGGAAAAATTAAAGATATGCAAATTGGTGGCAATTCAAAAACATTAGAAGAAAAAATTAAAATTTTATTAAAATAATAAACAAATTAAAAATATTAAAATTTGCAAAAAAAGAGACTGTGAAATTCACAGTCTCTTTTTTACTTTAAATTCTTGATCCTAGCCTGTAAGCTATAAGCCTTAGCAAAAGTTTCAAACGAAAATCTAAACCTTTAGTATTTTATTGACAACTTTAATATAAAAATTATCGAGAAACTAAAAGTAATGCTACAATCGACATCAATTTAACTAAAATATTGAGTGCCGGACCTGACGTATCTTTAAACGGATCTCCAACCATATCACCAACAACTGCAGCTTTGTGCGTATCTGAACCTTTACCGCCCAAATTACCTTTTTCAATATATTTTTTTGCATTATCCCATGTGCCACCACCGTTAGCCATCATAAGTGCTAAAAGAATTCCAACTACTGTTGCACCAACAAGCATTCCACCAAGCGCAAGTATGCCAAGCGAATAAAAAACTAACACAGGAGTTACAATTGCCAAAATTCCCGGAAGCATCATTTCTTTAAGCGCTGCTTTTGTTGCAATTGCAATACATTGCTCATAATCAGGTTCTGCAGTTCCTGCCATCAAACCAGGAATTGTTGCAAACTGACGTCGAACTTCAAATACCATTTTGAGTGCTGCTTGGCTAACTGAACGCATTGTAAAAGATGAAACTAAAAATGGAACAATACCACCAATAAATACTCCGACAAGCACAAATGGATCAAGGACATTAATCATCACAATTCCTGCAGATTGGGCAAAAGCACTAAACAATGCAACGGCTGTCATCATTGCAGAACCAATTGCAAATCCTTTTCCAATTGCTGCAGTTGTGTTACCAAGCGCATCTAAACCATCAGTAATTTTTCGTACCGATTCACCAAAATGAGACATTTCAGCAATACCGCCTGCATTATCTGCAATCGGACCGTATGCATCAACAGTCATCGTAATTCCAACAGTTGCCATCATTGCAACAGCTGCAAGAGCAATACCGTACAAACCACCACCATATACATATGAAAGCAAAATTCCGCAGCAAATTAAAAGTGCTGGAATTGCCGTAGATTCCATACCAACAGATAAACCATAAATCACATTTGTTGCAGCGCCTGATTGTGCACTTTCTGCAACCTTACGCACTGGTCTACAGCTTGTGTAATATTCAGTCACAGCACCAATTGCAACTCCTGATAAACATCCAATAATTGAAGTAATAAAAAATGGCATTGGTACACCAAACATATTCATAAATGCATACGTACCTACTAAAAATACCACAATTGCCACATACGTTGAATTTCGAAGTAAAGCTGCAGGAGTTTGAGGAATAAGCAAACCAAGTACAATTCCAAAAATTGAAGAAATTAAACCAATTGCACACAAAACTAACGGAAGAAAAATATATGCAATACCCATGTTACCTGAAATTGCAAGCAAAATGCATGAAATCATACCACCAATGTACGATTCATAAATATCTGCACCCATCCCTGCTGTATCACCAACACAATCACCTACGTTGTCTGCAATAACTGCAGGATTACGAGGATCATCTTCAGGAATATTTGCTTCAATTTTTCCAACAAGATCTGCACCAACATCTGCTGATTTTGTATAAATTCCACCACCAACACGAGCAAAAAATGCAACTAAACTTGTTCCTGCTGCAAAGGCAGTCACAATTTGAGCAAAATTTTCATAACTTAAAAAGAAATAAAGAAGTGCAGTTACACCAATCAAACCGAAACTTGCAACAGCAAATCCCATAATGCCACCACCAAAAAACGCAACTAAAAGAGCTGAACGCTCACCACTATCTTTTGCAGCACATGCTGTGCGCACATTTGCATCAGTTGCAGCACGCATACCTAAAAATCCTGCAACCATCGACAGCATTGCGCTACTCATGAACACGACAGGAATAACAAAATCTTTTGTAAAAAAATAAAGCACAAGACTTACAAAACCTGCTGCTCCAACAATCAATTTATATTCTTCAATCAAAAAGGTCATTGCACCACGACGAATGTAAGATGCAATCATACCTGCGCGATCATCAGTAATTTTTTGAGATTTAATTTTTGCTTGAAGCGCCATGATTACCAGCAAGCCTAACCCTGCCACACCGGCAAAGGCAACATAAATCATTGCAATTGACATAGAAAAATACCTTTTGATTAAAAGAAAAACATGAATTTATTCAATAAGAAAATAGTATCGAAAATTGATGATTTTGTAAAGAAGCTCAATAGGCAAAGGTTAGAATGAATCTTTATTTTCGTCATCCCAGACTACGATCTGGGATCCAGAAAATAAATAAAGAGTTAAACTTTTTTAATTTAAAACAAAAATGATTTTTAATAAATTACTGGATTCCGGCTCAAAGGCCGGAATGACAAATTTGCTACGAGCGGGAATTTTTCAACTCACGACGCGTTTCTCGCGCAATATCTCGTTCTTTTAAAAGCTCTTTTTTGTTGTGAGCTTTGCGATGTTTTCCAACACCTAACTCAACTTTGATTAAGCCTTTTTCATTTAGATAAATTTTTAAAGGTAAAACAGTCATGCCTTTTTGAGAAACTTCACCAATCAATCGATTCACTTCTTTACGATGCAGCAATAATTTTCGAGTGCGTGTCGCTTGATCATCATCTTTTTGATAAGCATGAGAATAGGTTGAAATGTTACAATTGAGTAAAAATAATTCACCGTCTTTGACCGTGGCAAAAGAACCATTAAGTGATACATGATTGGCACGAATCGATTTAACTTCATCACCAGTTAAAACTATTCCAGCTTCCATTTTATAGGAAATTTCGTAATCAAATAAAGCTTTTTTATTTTGAACAATGATTTTCATGAGAAAATGTTCTTTGTTTTTATTTTTACAAATTTACAAGTTAGTATATCATAACAATCAAACAACGCGAATTCTTAATTTTAGGGAACCGTTATGCTACAAAAGATACTGTTTTATATGTTACTAATCACAGCACTACATGGACAACAATTTACTATTGATGAAACAAAACTTTTTTCAGGCTCTATTGAATTTCCACATAAATTAACTTACGATCTTTGTCTTTTTTATAATGGACAAAAACTTGATTTTGAAGGTAACAATACAAGTTCTTTTATACAATTTTCATTTTTAGATTCACACAAAACACAAGTCATTTATTTTCTTATCACAAATGGACTGAGCTGCTGCACTTCTGAAAGCAATAATGTTGATTGCCTATGTGTGCAAGATAACAGCTCTTACATTTGCTATAAAATGCAAGCAAAGCGAGAACTTAATGATGACGATCAACAGATTTTAACCTGGGAAATTTTACCGCATGAGCTCAGCAACGGACAAATTCCACACAACAGTTTAATTTTTTTATTTGATCCAGCATTGATTGCAGGGTTAAAAATTCAATCATGGAAACCAGAAAATATTTTTCGCATCATTCCAACACTGATCATTCATCCAAATGTCACAATTGAACAACTACAACGAGCAATGATAATTGCACGACTTGTCGCTCTTGATATTGATGCAATTCACAGCAAAACTCAAACCATCAATAATCCTGCACACGCTGTGCTAACTGCGATGCATTAAACTATGACACAAAAAAATTATACAATTCTTGGTATCGAATCATCCTGCGATGAAACAGCTGCAGCGGTTTTTACAACAGAGCAAGGACTGCTGAGCAATGAACTTTTTTCACAAATTCAATCACATGCACATACCGGTGGCGTAATTCCTGAACAAGCATCACGTGAACACATGGAAAAAATTATCACCATCGTTCATGATGCACTTTCAAAAGCAAATAAAACTTTAGATGATATCGACACCATTGCCGTTACACACAAGCCAGGACTTCCTGGAGCACTCATGGTTGGTGTTGCATTTGCGAAAGCTTTAGCTTTTGCAGGAAATAAAAAATTAATTGGCATCGACCATTTAGAAGGTCATGTTTTTTCTGCATGCATTCAAAATGAAGTTCCATTTCCATTTGTTAGCTTAACAGTATCAGGTGGACACTCAGCACTGTACCTTGTGCATGATTTTGGAAAATATAAAATTTTAGGTAGCACGTTAGATGATGCCGCAGGTGAAGCTTTTGATAAAATTGCAAAACTTATGAATTTACCATATCCGGGCGGCCCAGTTATTGAAAAAATGGCTGCAGCTGTGGAATTTCAAGATTTTTTTTCATACCCTCGCGGCAATTTAAAAGATTTCAACTTTAGTTTTTCAGGATTAAAAACTGCCGTACTGTACCATTTAATAAAATCTGGCGCGTACGATGCTGACACAAAAACTTTTTTAAAATCTAACGACATTATATTTCAACAACAAGTAGCCAGCTCACTTTTAGTCTGCATTGGTGACATGTTTGAAGAAAAAATTATTCGTTTATTTAAAAAATATCCAGAAATTCAATCTCTTTGTTTTGTCGGTGGCGTTGCATGCAACAAATATTTACGCGAACGATTACAAAATGTTTGCAATCAACATCACAAAAAACTTTTTTACCCAAGCAATAAACTGTGCACGGACAACGCTGGAATGATTGCTTTTGTTGGACATTTTAAAGCACAAAAAAATGAATTTTCAAATTTAGATTTACCCGTTTTTTAACACAAAAAATAACATGAAAAAAATAATTTTATTACTACTTACTTCTTTGACAATTAAGACTGCGCAACAATCAACATTGAGTACCTTAACCAAACATAGAATAGGCGTTGATAGCAATATAGACTATCGCAAGATATCAAATGATGAGTTAACTCAATTAAAAACAACTTTTACTCGAAAATATCGCATGTCAGACTATCAAGAAAAATCTTATGACACAGAAATTAGAAAAATTAACAACGAACTTATCAATAGACAAATTCAAGAACTCATTATTCATGTTCGTAAATTTTGTTAATACATTATACCAATAGCAATCATTGGAAAAAGTTTAGGCTTATACTCTAATTATATAAAGGATTTCATGAAAAAAAGTACCATCTGTTTATTCATGTTTTTATTTTGCAATTTTCAAACAGAATTTCAAACATCGTCAAGAAACAAAACATTTAACCCAACAAATGCGCAATGTTATTCTCGTATATCAAACAATGAAAAATAATATGAAAAATTTAATAATTTTATCGACACTTTTATTTTGTTCAACAGTTTTTGAACCTAGTAACAACGAACAAACAGAAACTGAAGAGCTCGCTCACATTGTTAACAATCCTCATTGCTGCATGAATACATATTGTATTATTTGCACTCTTGGTTGTGCTTATTGTTGCTGGACAACATCAACAAAAAATATGGCTAATAGAAATAAAATAGAAATCAAATCTCACAAAATGGAATAAGAATATAAAAAAAGCGCTTTGTTTTCAAAAGCGCTTTTTTTATTAATAATATTCAAATTAAAAATGAATCAGAATGCAATGATTTAATGATTGTCACCATTATTATAATTACCACCATTGCCATTTCCATTACTTGAAGAGTTCGATCCAGCACTGCCACCAGATTTTTTCAAACTTTCAAATAATTCTTCATTTGTTTTATATTGTTTCATTTTATTAATGATAAATTCCATTCCTTCAACCACATTCATAGTAGAAAGTAAACGATGAAGTATCCATGCTTGATTTAATTCATCTTCAGACATGAGCAAGTCATCGCGACGAGTACTTGAAGATAAAATATCAAATGCAGGGAATGTACGACGATTTGAAAGTTTTCGAGTTAAATGAAGTTCCATGTTACCGGTACCTTTAAACTCTTCATAAATAACTTCATCCATGCGTGAACCAGTTTCAACCATCGCTGAAGCAATAATCGTTAATGATCCAGCTTCTTCAGTTTTTCGAGCTGCACCAAAAAATCTTTTTGGTCGTTGAAGTGCATGAGCATCAATACCACCAGTCAAAACTTTTCCTGATGTTGGAGCTGTCGTATTATAAGCACGAGCCAAACGCGTAATTGAATCAAGCAAAATCACAACGTCTTTACCATACTCAACCAAACGCTTTGCTTTTTCTAAAATAATTTCTGCAACTTGCACGTGACGTTCTGCTGATTCATCAAAAGTAGAACTTACGATTTCAACGTTTGAACCTTTAATCGTACGTTTCATATCTGAAACCTCTTCAGGTCTTTCATCAATTAACAGCACAATCATATGAACTTCTTTATGATTTGCAAGAATGCTTAAAGCAATTTCTTTCAGTAACATCGTTTTACCAACTTTTGGAGGCGCAACGATAAGACCACGTTGTCCTTTTCCTATTGGCGTAAAGACATTCATAATTCGAGTTGCAATAAAATTTGGATTTGTTTCAAGATTAAAACGTTTATCAGGATGCAACGGTGTTAAACGATCAAAATTTAAACGAGATGTAATTTCATCAAGTGGACGACTGTTAACTTTTTCAATCGTTTGAAGTGCAAAATATTTTTCGCCTTCTTTTGGTTTACGAATTGATCCATAAATTTCATCGCCCGTACGTAAACTATATTTTCGAATGAACGATGGAGAAACATAAACGTCATCAGGGCCGGAAATATAATCATATTCTGCAAAACGCAAAAATCCAAAGCCATCTGGTAATTTTTCTAAAATTCCTTCAACAAAAATGTCTACTTCTGGCTTTTCTTGATAATCCAAAATCATTTTGATTAAAGAATCACGTGACAACAAGCTTGATCCAATAATTCCCAAACGTTTTGCAACAAACATTAGCTCATTGGTTTGCATATCGGCAAGATCACCTTCAGTCATCAAACGGCTATTTGGTCGTTTCATGCTTGATTGCTGCTGATATGTTCGCTGAGGTTTAACATCAGAATTCGTGGAACGATGCTTTGAATCTCGCACACTGTTATCTTTAGATTGCATAGGTCTTTGTGCAGATCCAACATCTTTTGAGGTGTATATTTTTTTGGAAGCAGAAGATATAATTTGATCTGCGTTTTCAGAAATTGTATCAGCTTTTTTTACTTCAACATTTAATGTTGATTGCTGCTTTTCTTCTGCAGTATCTTTTGTTATTTCTGTTGCTGTAGGATCTTTAGGCTTTTGCAAGCGATTCTCCATATAAATTAAGGAATATAAACTTTGAACTTAAAAGATTTAAATATTTTTAAGATTTTTATATTTTTTTAAAAAAATTTATGCATTTTTTTTAGCAAAAAGCATCATAATTGGACTTGCGATATAAATTGATGAGAAGGTACCAAAAACAATACCCAGCAAGATCACGAGTGAAAAATCTCGAATAGTGTCACCACCAAAAATAAACATCGACATAACTACAAGTGCTGTTGCAAAACTTGTCAGAATAGTTCGACGCAAACGTTCATTAATACTTAAATTAACAACATCATACATTGGCTGACCATGCATTTTTTTCATGTTATGACGAATACGAGAAAACACGATAATTGTATCATTAATCGAATACCCAAGTACTGCCATAATCGCACCAATAAAATCAATTGAAATTTCTTTATCCATAAGCACAAAACTAGCAAGTACAATTAATGCATCATGTGCAAGCGCAATAACAGCACCAAGTGCAAATGCAAATTTAAAGCTAAATGAAAGATAAAGAACTAAAAGAAAGAGTGAAAGTAAAATAACTTTCAACCATTTTGACCATAAATTATCACTAATTGTACGGCTAATACTATTAACTTGTAAAACTTTTCCTGGATTTCCAACTGAAGCTTCATTGATTGCTGTTACTAATTTTTTATCTAAATCACTAATAGTATCAGGAGTTTGCGGAACGCGAACCATTAATTCTAATGCGCCCACAACGCTATGTACAGTACCTTGCCATTCTTCATGAATTACTTTTCTGACAGCTTGAGTATCAACTGGTTGATCAAATCTAACTCGAATTTCTGTTCCCCCAATAAAATCAACACTGTATCGAAAGCCGCCTTTCATGACGTAACCTACAACACCTGCGCCGATAATAATTAAAGTAAACAAAACAGCTGGTATACCATATTTCAAAAAATTATACTTGTACATAACACACTCTCTTTAACATCGTCAGATGAAAATGATTTCTTTTTATAAATTATTTTACAGAGTTTAAAAAAATGATTGACCGAATTGTTTACAACTCTGGCACAATCGAGACGAATTGTCTATTTTTAAAACCGCGATGAAATTTAACATATCCAGCGCTCAGTGCGAACAATGTATCGTCGCCACCTTTGCCAACTAATTTACCTGGATGATATTTCGTGCCACGTTGCCTGATGATAATTTCACCACCATGAACTACTTGACCTTCGTAAAGTTTTACTCCAAGTCGTTTACTTATACTATCCCGGCCGTTCGACGTTGAACCGCCGGATTTACTGGTTGCCATACGAATTCCTTAGAATTTTGTGTATTTGAATGAAGATTTCACTTAAAATTTAGATTAAAACGTAGACTACTTAAGCTTTTTTATATATTTATAGTGTGCACAGGTTCACAAAGAATGTCAACACCTTCAAAGTATGTTTTACGCTCAAGCAGCGGCTCGTTCAGCCTTAACTCGATCACCCGAATTGCTTGATTTACAGACTAAAAGCCCATTTTTATTCATTGATATTGCAAAAGTATCATTTTTTAAAAATTTAGTTTTATGAAGTGCCAAAGCTAAACTTCCATCTTTTAATTTCGTTGTAATTAATGGATGTCCTGCACCTTTTGGCATCTGACGAACCCTTAATAACTCCAAAGATAGTTCAAGCTTATCAGCACTGCCTAAATACTTTAATGCTGGTTCATGATAAATTGTAATTGAATCCCCACGTTTTACGATCGGCTCTTGACGATAAAATTGACCCGTTTGCATATCTTTAACACCCCAACGAATCGTTAAATCATATTTTGAATTATTAACAAACGTTTTTGAATGCCCTACCAAATCTTGTGATTCCAGCTCAAATCGACCTATTAATGTCGCATCACTTTTAGCTGCAATCATACCAATTTGCATAACCAAAAAACTAAAAACTATATTTATTTTAATCTTCACAACAAGCTCCTTTTTTAAATTTACAAACCCATAATGCTCAAATTTTTAAAAAACAATGAAGATTTTATTATTTTTAAAGGATCAAATCATTACTTACTAACACTTTTCCAGTTTTTACCTGACCGAATCGAAACTTCAAGAGGTATATCCCAAGTAACCGCTTGAACCAAAGATTTCTCAAGCAATTTTGCTGTTTTTTCAACCTGATCATCAGGGCAAGTTACTAAAAGTTCATCATGAATTTGGAGCAATATTTTACCATCAAGTTTTTCATGAGCAAGCGCATTAAAAAAATTGATCATACCAATCTTAGTCACTTCAGCAGCCGTTCCTTGCGCAGGAGTATTGATGGCAATACGACGAGCAAGTTCAAAAAGATTTTTATTTTTTTCATAAATTCCAGGCAGATAACGCCGACGCCCATACAGCGTTTTGGTGTATCCTGTTTTTTTCACAAAATCAACAACTTCTTCCATCCATGCCTGAACTCCAGGATACTGCTGAAAATACAGTTCTATATATTTTTTTGCATCTGCATAAGAAACACCCATATCACGAGACAAACCATAAGCAGTCAAGCCATACAAAATACTAAAATTGATTCTTTTGCCAATTGAACGTTGTTCAGGCATCACTTTTGATTCTTCAATATCAAACATTTTTGCCGCAGTTTGAGCATGAATATCCTTTTTATGCATAAAAGCCGCAATTAAATTTTTATCTTTTGAAAGTTGCGCAAGCACTCGAAGCTCAATTTGAGAATAATCCGCAGAAATAAATGACCAACCTTTCTTAGCTTTAAAAGCTGAACGAACGTCAACATCATATTCTTTGCCATACTCTAAACCATCTTTTGGAATATTTTGTAAATTTGGATTTGAACTTGAAAGACGACCCGTCGCAACCAAAGTTTGATTCCATAATGTATGTATCTTGCCAGTTTTTGTGTTAATGTACGTAGGCAATGCATCAATATAGGTACTCTTTAATTTATACAGTTCTCGATAAGCCAAAAGCATTAAAGGAATTTCATGTTCTTTTGCCAATATCACCAAAACTTGAGCATCTGTTGAATAAACTTCACCTGTGCCGCTTTTTTTTTGTGGTGGTAGTTTTAACGTATCAAACAACAGCTCACGAACCTGTTTTGGTGAATTTAAATTAATTTCTTTACCGGCAGTTTTATGAATTTTTGATTCAATCTGTTTTAGATCATGATCAACTTGCTTACTCAAATGCAACAAAATTTCAGAATCACAAATGATCCCTTCTTTTTGCATTGCAACTAAAACATCATTAACCGGAAGTTCGATACCATAAAAAAGTTCATCCATTTCCTGTTTTTTAAGTTCTTCTGCAAACACTGAAACCAATTTTAAGGTTTGATGTGCATCAGCTGCAGCATATTTTGTTGCAGCATCAGTTGGAATCTGTGAAAAATCTTTTGCTTTATGTTGTTTAATCGTGTCTTGATAGGTAAGCATCGTTTCATTAAAAAACTGCTCAGACAATTCTTTAAGTCCGTTTTTTTCCCATTCTTTTGTTACCAAGCTAGAGGCAATCATCGTATCAAAAACAACTCCTGCAATCTCAAAGCCTGCTTGCTCAAGCACCAATTGATCAAATTTTGCATGATGCATATATTTTTTAATTGCAGAATTTTTCAAAATAGGACTAAACAGTTTTTCAAAAATTTTAAAATCAACTTGCTTGCCCGTTTCATGAGCAAGAGGAATATAAAAAGCTTCACCTTGCGTGATTGCAACAGAAACACCAACCAATTTTGCCAGCATAGGATCTAATCCATCAGTCTCGGTATCAAGTGCAAACGACCCTGCTTTTTTTAGCTGTTCACATAGATCTTGCAAAGCTTGCTCATCATTTACACACACAAAATTATATTTTTTAGATAGTTCATCTTCTACAAGCTTTTTTGATTCAAACATAGAAATTTGTGTATGAAATTTTTGCTCAACATCTTTAACAAGGCTTTTAAATTCTAATTTTTGAAAAAAGGACAACGATTTTGCCCAATTTTGCAAATCAAATTGCGTATCTTTAACACCTAAATCGATCGCGTAATCATGAAGTAAAAATAGTTTATAACTCAAATATGCTTCATGCTTTGAAGCCTTTAAAAGTTCTCGAGTTCTTTCTTTTTTTATTTGGTCTAAATTTTGATACAAATCATCCAAATTTTCAAACTGCTGAACAAGCTCAGTTGCGCCCTTTTCGCCAATTCCTTTAACACCTGGAATATTATCAGACGTATCTCCGACAATGGAAAAATAAAAAGGAATTTTTTGAACTGGAAATTCATATCTCTTGTATGCGTCCTGATCGTCCATCACGATATTTTTAAATGGATCAAAAATCATAATATCTTTTGACAATGCCTGACGCATGTCTTTGTCAGACGTAACAAAAATGGATTGATACCCAGATTTGTTAAATTTTAAAGCAGCAGAATACAATAAATCATCTGCTTCTTTACCTGTTTTGCTCAACTGCGCAATGCCAACTAAATCTGCAAATTCTTGAATTAACGCTTTTTGTTCAAAAATATCACTTGGCGGTTCTTGACGCGTAGCTTTGTATACCGAATAAATTTCATGTCGATCAGTTTTGCCTTTGCTATCCCAAACAATAACCATGTGCTCAATCTTAAAATCATCAATTAATTTTTTAATCATTCGACAAAAACCATAAACAGCATGAACGGTCTGCCCTTTGCTCGTATGAAGCGGCCTTAAACCATAATAAGCCCGATACAAAAATGATGAACCATCAATAAGAAAAACTGATTTTTTTGAAATTCGGTGCGTCATGAATTAATCCAGATAATCATTTAAAGCATTTGTTAAATTCTGTTCGCAAAAATGACGCATATTTTTCCTTTACTCGCTCAAATATTTCATGAGCCAAAGCTTGCTTGTAAATATGAACCCCAAGATTACGATCATCCAACATATTTAACCATATTTTTTCATTTTCAATTAATTTAAGTCCGTACGCATTTTGTAAAACCTGCTTAGCTCCAAATGTTTCAACTTTATACTCAGCTTCTATCTTTTTTCTCAATGTTTTCCAAAAAAGTTCAAAGGACAATTCAAAAACTTTAATTGATGAAATCATAATAACATCATTAGGAAGAAACGGCATTTCAATAATTTTTTTCAAATTTTCAATTGATTTATCAAGATCTTCAATAGCATTTTGAAGTTTTGCGCTCACAATTCAACTCCATCGTTTAAAATATTTTTTTTAAATCTTTCATCCGCTTTTGCTAGATTTACACAGTCAATCATTAACAAAGTATCAGCCTCATCGATAATATCTAATATTTTATGCCACTGCTCATCTGTTGCTTCTGGACAATCTATCGCTAAATCAATATCAGATCTTTGTTGCTCATCCCCTCGAGCACGAGAACCAAAAAGTATAACTTTTTTTACAAAAGGTAATTTTTTCAAAGTATCAACAAATCGATACTGCCGTACATTTTCGATACTTTGTGATTTTTTTGAAACTGGATGATTCATGAATTATCCCTGATTTTATTGCCTGCAAAATTCAGCATAGTTTATCACAATCTTTTGGCAAGCTTGTAAAAAGCAGTACAATTTTAGTAGAGTTATACCATAAGGGGGATCTAGTCATGAAAATTATCAATTTTATTTTGTATCTTTCAATCATTCCATCAATCACTTGGTGTTCCATAACAAAAGACAAATCTTGGACTTGGACGCTTGCATGCAATCCTGATCTAATTATTACCATTCAAGCTGGTAGCAGCGGAACTTATTTTAATTCGCAACGCGGAACTCTTATTGATCCAACACACGAAAAAAAAGACCTGTGCATTTTAATTGCGCCAGGTATTGCACAAAAAATTGAAAAAAAAGATCTTTCAAGCGAGCGAATTGCTTTTTTAATAACAACAACCTTATGTCGACACCATACTTTAATTTACAACCCTTCAGTTCCAACTGAAATAGCATATTTTGACATTAATCAACCTAGCAAAACTTTTGCCTCTGATCCTGAAGACATTCAAGAATTAAAAAGAATTATTCAACAAGGCCCAAGATCACAAAAATAATTGATTTTGATTTTTTTTAATGAACTTTTCAACCAAAAGCTGATTAATAATTTTTAAAACATCATGTTGATTATTCGGCAATTCTTGAGTCACAAGTTCCAACAATTCATCATTTGAAACTTTATGCAACTTTGTAAGTATTCGAATGATTGCACCACGCACTTGACGTCGTGAGCCAATAAATTTTGATTGACGAGTGTAATGTTTACTATTTTTATTACTCACCTTCAGCTCTTTTTTCAAGTACACACCATAATCCATCAATGCATAGTACCAATCGCGCGGATTTTGATGATCAAGTGACTGTGCAATCAAAGGCAATAACTGTTGATCGTCAATATCCAATTGTTCAGGAAAAAATTCATGCAAAAACACGGTACGAATATTAGTTTCAATAAAAACTACCGGTAAATTAAAGACAAAAACACAAATGGACCCTGCCGTGTTTGGGCCAATACCAGGCAATGTTTGCAAAAGCTTTGGATCACAAGGCAACTTACTAAAAAAATTTTGAACAATTTTTTTTGCTGACGCATGAACTGCCAAACCTCGTCGATTGTAGCCAAGTCCCTGCCAGGCAGACAAAACTTCATGCTGACTTGCAGCTGCTAAAGTTTGAAAATCAGGAAATTTTTGCATCCAATTGATAAATTTTGGAATAACTCGTGCCGTTTGCGTTTGCTGCAACATCACTTCTGAAATAAAAATTTTATACGGAGTTATATCTTCGCGCCACACAAAATCGCGTTTGTTTTTTTTGTAAAAATCATAAATTTTCTGTTGAAATAAAATTATCTTGGACACGCTGTCGAAACTTTCAAAATATCGTTAATAAGCTGAAATATCGTAGGTTGATTTTTTTGCCAAAAAGGTGGCTTACATTCATTCATGCTCAACAATTTCCATAATAATTCATTTCCAGTCAACTTTTGACCTTCCAAATCGCTTATTTCATCATCCGTATATACCTGATGCCTTGAAAGAAGGACTCTTAAAGATATCTTTGTTGGTAAAATATAAGCTGGTGACTCACAAACAACATCAACCTCTCGGACTATTTTTACGATTTGACCATGCACGCGTGTATTAAACATAGATTCTATTGATGAACTAATGATAAATTGACTAATACACAAAACTAAAAAAAAAGTTATTTTTTTAAACATGGTAAAGAAATTTGCAAAATTGCCTGAGTTAATAACTCAACCAACTCTTTATTGCTTGGTAAATTTGGATGTTTTGAAGCACCAATTACGCTATACAATAACTCATTTTTACTAATTGTACTATTTGACAAGAATAATAATTCTTCACGTTTAAAAAATTCTTGATATCTTTCAATTATTGGTAATAACAAATTACGTTTTGGAATAGTAAATTGACTTAAATCATTTTTTTGAGAATTTAAATTATTTGGTATTACACGTGATGTCGCTGCGACTGCAGATCCAAAAACTGAATAACCAAATAAACAAAATATTAAAATTTTTAATTTCATTATGTTTCCAAAATTTATTCAGTTTCTGCGATAAATGATCGAATAATTGAGCGCTCTTTAAATGGAAACGTTAAGCCACCAACTATCTGATATTCATCGCGACCTTTACCCAAAATAGCAACAATGCTGCCCGGCTTAGTCAATTCATAACCAAGTTCAATCGCTTTAACACGATTTAACTCTTTATAAAATTCAAATGGAATCGTTTTTGAAAAACCAACTTCAACATCTTTTGCAATTTCAATTGGATTTTCATCGCGCGGATTATCTGATGTTAAAATAACAATATCACAATATTTTTGAGCAATTGAACCCATGATCGGACGTTTTTGTTTATCACGATTTCCGGCAGAACCAAAAACAACAATTAAATGTGGCGTCATTGATCGAAGCGTTGATAAAACTGCTTCAAAAGATGAAGGATTATGTGCGTAATCTATAAAACAACGTGAACCATTTTTCAAATGATATTGCTCCATACGCCCTGGCACATGCAGCAAATCTTTCAAGCTCCATTTTGCATCATGCAAATCAATATTTAAAGCATGAAACATACCAAGCACGCCAAGCAAATTGTACACATTAAACATACCAAGCAACGGTAAAAATATTTCATATAGTTGCTCTTCAATTTTTACATGCACAAAACTGCCATCTGATTTTTGATGAACACAACCATGAATAGTTGCAGATTTATCTTGCAATGAAAATGACGAACAATCTGGAAACTCTTTTGTCAACATTGCAACATTTGCATCATCAATATTGATAAACATGTTTTTTGGATCTTTAATTTTTGAAATCAAAAATTTTTTTGCAGTAAAATATTCCGGCAAATCTTTATAAAATTCTAAATGCTCGTGTGAAAAATTAGTAAAAACACCAGCAACAAATTCAATACCTTCAATACGCTGCAAAGTTAATGCCTGCGCAGAAACTTCCATCACAACGTACTCAATTTCACGCTGAACACAAACGTTTAAAAAAACTTGAATTTGATCAGGAAGTGGTGTTGTTAACGATACATTAACCAAATCAACACCAATTCTTTTTTCAACCGTGCTAATCAATGCAACTTTTTTACCCATGCTATGCAGCATGTGATAAGCCATGTATGAAGTAGAGGTTTTACCCTTAGTTCCCGTGACTGCAACGATTTTTAATTTTTTTGCAGGATAATCTAATGCCTGCGCAGAAAGTTCTGATAAAGCTTTACGAGAATCTTGAACATAGATCAGCTCAGCTTGATGATTTAAAATCAACAGCTTAAGCTCAGGTGACACTTGCATGTCACCCTGCACAACTATTTTTTTTGCGCCTTTTTGTAAAGCAAGTGGAACAAAATCTAAACCATTCAGTTTTGTACCTGAAATAGCAACAAAGGTTGTTCCTTGACCTACAAAATCTGTATGTCCCGTAACAGGATAAATTGATGGAAGATTAATACTATTATGCATGTTTTTTATGGTATGAATTTAAGCCAGATTTAATAATTTTGACAAACCAAAGTAATGCGCAAACGTTGACAACAAACAATCCAGCTGCTGCAATTCCACATGCGCCAAAAAGTTTTTTCACATTCATCACAGTACCGCCAAATGCGCACAGTGTGTAAAAAATTGGAAATGTAAAACCAAGATTTTTTGGAAGCAATGAATCCCAACATGATTTTGCAATAAACGCAAATGCAACAACGGCACTTGTTGCAAAAATCACAACTAATGAACTTACTATCCAACCAGCCATTGAACCAAATACTGTTTCATATGCAGAAACTAAAAGCATAATACTTGTTTCACCATTGTTCCATACGCCACTTGCAATCACTGATAATGCAACAAGAAAACAAACAACGTGCGTGTTGATAAACACTGAAAGCATAGACATAATTCCATTTTTTACAGGATCTTGACCTTTACCTGTGCCAAATGCAATCGCTGCAGTTCCAAGCCCTGATTCACCAGCATTTGCACCAACCAAGAATCCCCATTTAATGACTTGTTGCATTGCAAACGCAAATGTTCCACCAAGTAAAGCTTGAGGATGCATTGCTGAACGAACAATAATATAAAGCGCTACAGGAATTGTTTGCCAATGATAAACAAGAACAATAATTGCAGAAATTAAAAATCCAAAAACTTTTACAGGAACTAATTTATCTAAAAATTTAATAATACGACCAGCACCACCAAGAACAACATAACCAACAAGTGCAAAAATGATTGCTCCCGTAATTTTTACATCAATGTTCCATGAACGTGCAAGCGCACCACCCACAGCATTACATTGAACCATATTGCCACCCAAAATCATGAACGCAAATCCAAAAATAGAAAACAACATTGAAAGAATTGCGCCACCTGGAAGTAAACTTAAATAATACATAGGGCCAGATTTTGTAGGCGTTGATTTATCACTAAAATAAGTTGCAAGAAAAACTTCAGAAAAACGAAGTGAAATTGCAAACGTTGACATAACAAGTAACCAAAAAATTGCACCAGGACCACCAGCAGCAATTGCAACTGGAATTCCTGATAAACTTCCATTACCGATGTTGCCACCAAGTGTGTTCATAAATGCTTGAAAAGGAGAAAGCTGACCAGAAGCAGCAGAACCAGAACCTGTTTGTGGCTTAAAAACTAAACGGATCGATTCTGCAAAATAACGAAACTGAACAAATCCAAGCTGCAATGTCATAAAAACACAAGTACCAAAGAAAAATATTAAAAATGGCATGCTCCAAATTTGAGCATCTAATTGAGCAAGAAATAGTGAAATATCCATAATTTTCCTTTTTATTTCACAGAATAAAAGCATCTGACATTTATTTGCTATCTTAACTTAAAAAAGTTATAAATTACTGTAACATAAATTTCAAAAAATGAACAAGAAAGCTAACTTTGCTATGAAAGTTCTCGCACTTGACCTAGGTGATGTTTGGATTGGTACTGCAATCAGTGATGCATTAAAAATGCTTGCAAAACCATACAAAACAATTAAAGCTCCAGAACTTTTTACATTTTTAACAGAAATTCTTGCAAAAGAACCAATTGATACCATCGTTGTTGGATATCCACGAACGATGAAGGGCACCGAAAGTGCTCAAACAAAAAAAGTTCTTGAACAAAAAGAATTGATTAAACAAAAATTTTCAAATATCAAAATTATTTTATGGGATGAACGACTTTCAAGCAAAACTGCACGCACAATTCAAGGCAAAAAAGCTCGCACTGATGGACAAAATGAACACTCGATTGCTGCTGCTGTAATTTTGCAAACTTATTTACAATTTTTAAGCTAAACTTAACTAAAAACCAAATTTTTAATGAATGCATTTTTTTACAACTGAGTCTTCACCTTCACGAGGACTGCAAGATCAAATTTTTTACAAAAATTCGATCTCTTGACTTTCAATAAACATTCATCATAACATAGGAAATGTCGACCTCACTTTAAGCGGAGACGTCTTATGCAGTGTAGAAAGTGTTCAGGGCTCATGATTCAGCAACTGTTCTTTGATCATTTTCTCAATTTTGAAGGTTGGAAATGCCTCAATTGCGGCAAAGTCACTTTAAAAAAAGAGAAAGTTTTGGAGTATGATTACTTCGGAATATATTTACAACAACAAAAACCAAGAAAAAAATAAATCTTCATGCAACATTATTTGATTTTACAATATCCGTACGAAACAGTTCAAATCGCACTTTGTCAAAATGGAAACATCATTCAAGAAATTACCGAACACAAACACAATGCGGTACGCGCAATAATTCCAAATATTCAAGCAATTCTTGATCAACATAATTTAAAATTAACTGACATTTTTTGCATTGGTGTAAATGTTGGACCAGGCCCATACAACACGCTTCGCGCACTTTTAACCATGGCAAATGGAATTCATTTTGCAGCACAAACACCACTTATTAATTCATCAGCGCTTCAACTTTTAGAATCTGAAATTCAGACTAACAATAGCTTGGTAATTTTTCATGCATTTTTAGGTCACGTTTTTTATCGTATGAAACATGATAAAAAAATAGATGAAGGTGGTTGTGAAATTACAGAACTAATTAAAATAATTAATGCACAAAAATTTTCATCGCCATTACTCACCGTTGGTAATGGCGCAATAATGCACAAACAAATGTTGCTTGATGAATGTGGAAAAAATCTTGTATTTTCAGAACAAATTCCAGCATTTAATTCTGTGCAGACATTAGCTCATGCAACGTATGAAAAATTACAAAAAAAAGATTTTGCAAAAAACTATGCCCAACCAATTTATTTCGATAATATCTCAAAAAAATAAAGGTTCGTTTTTCAAGAACCTTTATTTTTCAAAATCAGAATGATTTTTTATTTTTCATCTTCAAGCGCTAACCTACTTCACGCTTTTTGCCTCTCTTTAAGAGCTTTTATAGAATCTTTTAAAATATTTAAACCTTTATTCAGACCGACGGACATAACATTCATTATTATTTCTTTTGGATTTGGTATCGATAATGAATTAAGCTCTTCCATAGTTTCATTCATAGCCCTCTTAGTTGCAGGATCAAAATTAGATGTTGTATCATTCAAAAAATTATCCCATCGAGGTTTTACAAATAGTTTAAATTTCGTCCAAAAAGAAAGAGCCTTATAGCGCACAGCTTCTTTATCTTCATCATCTTTTTTTCTTTTCAAAAAATTAACTACACTCTCAGTTACATTATCAAATCCATCTTCTGCAATTGCTAATCTTTCTGTATGATTTTTGAGTAATTCAACATACTTATCAGTTAATCCACAAATATAAGTTTCATAATCTTTTGTATTTTTTGCATACCTTCTTTGCTCCACCATTCCCTCAACAGCTTTCACTTGCAGCACTGGATCAGCTTGACGCACTTCTGATCGCAACCCATTTCGAGTTACTTCATTTCCAAAAATTGCTTCTGTTGTAATTAAATAAACTAAATAATCCGGCAATATAGAGTCAAATTCGTCATAATTCCAACTACTAGCAACCTGATCTGTAGGCTCTGTCGGCAAAGCAACAACATCCCAACTACTAGCAATCTGATCTGTAGGCTCTGCCGGCAAAGCAACAGCAAATTTTTCTACTGAATCTGCTGAATATATTGACCCAAAGGTCAAAATAACAATTAAATAAATACGATTATTCATAAACTGACCCCCATTGATATTTTTCAAATCCCTAACAATATTCTTTATCTAGATTGTCAAAAAAAACTTTTAAATCAACGTTTTTGTCAAAAAATCTTTTCTTTGTATTTCCCCATGTTCAAATTCATCATATGTGCTAAAATAGCTTCATACACAAAAATCATACAAAACCGTTAGGCCTATGAAATTTAAAACATTCAAACAAAACAAATTAGTACGTGACAAAATTGTTGAAATCATGGAACAACTTGGTTCAAAATTGTACTGGATCAAGCTTGAAGATAAAGAGTTTATCAAACAGCTTAAAATCAAACTTGTTGAAGAAGCAAATGAAGTTACTCACGCAAACAGCAAAGAAGCCGTTTTAGAAGAAATGGCAGATGTACTCGAAGTCTTTCAAGCATTAGCTCAAGCTTATAACATCAGTTCAAAAGAAATTACTGCTGTTCAAAAGAAAAAACGTGATGAAAAGGGCGGATTTAAAAATCGAACATTTCTCACTTTTGCAGAACATCCTAAAGATAGTCCACAAGAAAGATATTGTCTTGCTGATTCAACAAAATATCCTGAAGTAAAACAATAACTTATTTTAATCGAAAAAGTCCTGCACCAAGTGCAACTGCTTGCACTGCTGTCAAAATAGTTGGTGTAAGTGTGCATAAAGCAAAGTCAAATTTTTGAACCAACTGCAACTCTTGATCAACGAGCCCTCCTTCAGGACCAATCAACAAATTAATTGGCAAAGAATTTCTTGCAGAATAAAGTTTTTCATGTAAATCAAAAAATGATTGCCCTTTGGGATCAAAAACAATGTTAAAAACATTTGATTCTAGTTCAAAACCAGGAATAACATTAGAAATTTTTGAAATAATTTCTGTTAATTTTTTAGGTGCAATCAATTCTGAAAAATTATAATTTTTTGATTGTTCTGCTGCTGAAATCACAATCTTTTGCAATCGAACAAATTCTTTATCATGCAACAAATTTTGACGTGACTTTTGAGTAATCACCAACTGAATTTTGTTAACTCCAAGCTCACACAAAGAATATACTGCTTGCTCGAGTGCTTCTTTTTTTAAAAGTGGCAATAAAAAAGTAATGTGCGGTGTGAGTAATTCATGAAATTGAATCGCCTGAACTTTAATTTTTATGTTTTTTTTAGAAATTTCTTGAATAACAACATTAACTGATATTTTTTTATTAAAAAAAACAATTTGATCACCTATCTCAAATCGTAAAATTTTACTCAAACGATGAATCAAATCTATATCAAAAAGATCTACAATTTGATCTATTATCCAAAAATCTAATTTTAAATTCGGTATATACAGTGAAAATAAATGACTTTGTTGCATACTGTTTTTTAATTTGAAAGCCATGAACTCATTTTATTCACTGCACGTTTTACACGACCATACTGCATCAACATATAAATTTCTGCATACAATTTACATTGATCAAGCAACGACATTGTCTGCTGCTGTTCTGACATTGAAGCTTCTATTGCCCGAGTATCAATGTTATCAAGTAAAGCGAATAAAGGATCAACATCTTCTTCAAATTCATTAAATGAATGTTGATTTTGTTCGAAATCTTTTTTTTGTGCGACCGAAAACGTTAATACATCAAATGGATTTTCTTCTAAAAAAAAATTTTTTACAATCAAAATACGTAAAATTCGCATTGAACTATCAAGCTCAAAATGTAAAATCACAACATCTTGCTGTAAAATTTCTGATGAATTTGTTACATCAACAATCGTTGCAAAACTTTCAGCTTCTTGCATCGTTGTTAATTCAAGTTCATTTTGTAAAATTTTGCAATATTTTGTATGACTGTCAATCTGACATTTGCCAACATGCTGATGACCTAAATCATCAACCATATAAATCATTAAAGAAGAATCTTGACCAAGAAATACTTGTGGAACTTCAATCGTAAAAACCGATGCTCTTAGTTGCGCGCCATACGAATACATTAAGCAACATAACAAAGTTATGATTTTTTTCATGTTTTAATCCTTTCAATACTCTTATTTTATAGTTAGGGAACACCCAACCACAAAATAGTATACCACAGATGCAAAAGCACCTTGCGATCGCTTTTTATTTCAAATATTTAAAACTATGGTCTATCTATGACTTTAACCAGGACATCCAAACACCAATTTCATCTGTATCAACAATTTTAAAACCAAATTTTTTATACATCGACTGAGCTTTAAAATTATTATTTCGTGTAAATAAAATAACTTTTAATGCTCCACGTTGTACCATTTCTTCAATGGTTGAATTTAATAATTTTTTTGCAATTCCTTGTTTGCGAAAATCTTGATCAACAATCAAATAAAGTAATCTCCAAACATGTTGCGATATTTTATAATAAGCAGCAAAGCCTACTAATTTACCATCTATCATTGCTGATCTTAAAATTAAATCATGTCGTTTTTCATACTGAGATGTTGTTGCATGCTCAAGCATAAACTTCACTGAATAATCTGGATTTCCAGCAACCATCCAATAAAAATTGTCACCTTTATGAAACAGAGCATCAATTGCATCAGCATCATGCTCAAAGTTTGTATCAATAATTTTTAACGTATCATTTTGCTGAGTTTTTAATTGCCAATAAAAATAACCTGCACCACAACCAATGATAATTAAAACAAAAATAATAATTTTTTTAATGATGTATTGCATCAGATCCCCCAAACTTTGCATAGTCGATCCTTTCTAATATTAATCCTTTTGCTGGAGCATTTGGAAGAGTATGGCATGGATTTGCTTGCTTAAAAACATGAATAAGATTTTTTAAAGATAAGTGCTCACGCGATGCAATCTCTAAACAAGCACCAACAATTCTTCGCACCATATACCTTAAAAAACTTCGCCCCTTGACTTCAATTTTGTAAGCATTCCACTCAGGAACGGATAAAACATCAATCGCATCTATTGTTTTAACCGTATCTAATAAATCATCGCCTGAACAAAATGAACGAAAATCATGAGTACCCACAAAAACATTTAATGCTGCACGCAACACTTCAATATCTACGGGACGATGAATATACCATCCATACCGCTGCACAAAAGGCATCGGACGCTCGGTAAAAAAATGATACACGTATGTTTTTTGAATCACACCATCATGCGGATGAACAAGCTTATCAAGCTGTTCAATACTTTTAATAACAATGTCTGAAGGTAAAGCTTTACACCATGCTCGACGTAAAATTTTACAATCTACTTGAATCGGTGATTGCACAATAGCTACTTGACCATTAGCATGCACTCCGGTATCAGTACGAGATGCACCTAAAATTGAAACTTTTTGAAAGAAAACAGCCGTGAAAGCGTCTGCTAATGCTTGAGAAACTGTTGTTGCATTTGGCTGAAACTGCCAACCATGATAGTTCGTTCCGTCATACGCAACAACAATTTTATAATACGTCATCAACGCACGCTAGAGTTTAATACTCAGTTGCACAGAATGGCAACATTGCCATAATTCTTGCTTTTTTGATTTCGCGAGAAAGCAAACGTTGATATTTGCTTGAATTTCCTGAAATACGTGAAGGTAAAATTTTTCCACGCTCAGTTAAAAACTTCAACAACAAGTCAATGTTTTTATAATCTAAATCTGCGGCCATCGCTGGATTATTAGTAAAACGACATTGTTTTTTAGATCCAGCCGATTTTTTACGAAATTTCTTTTTTAAAAGACGGGCACTAATTTTTAATTTAATTTTTTTTGTCATAATTTTTTCTTTTTAAAGTTTAAATGATTTAAATTCAAGCTTAAGCCAAAACAGAAATAAAATTTTACTCTGCCTTATCAACTTCTACTTCATCATAATCAACAATTACATCAACATCTTGGGCTCTGTTTTTAAAATCTTTACGAACAGGTCCTTTTTTGATCAAACCTTCCATTTCATTTCTTTTCAAAAAAGAATCGATGTCTTGAGGATTGTCTTCCAATGACGCTGGACGTTTATAATCAACAGGAGCATTTGCTGAAACACGAGCAACAATATGTTTAGGTATCAATGTATTAAATTTAAATACAAAAATTTCTTTAATTGATGCAAGAAGAGCTTCTTTATTTTCGCTATCAACTTCAAAACGAGTTAAAAAATAAACACCGTAATCATTATGATTAACAGGATATGCAAGACGATATTTTCCCCAGCGATCAAATGATTGCAAAGTGCCTTTATATGCGCGAATAACTTTTGCGAAATGAGCCTTAATAGCTTCTGACTCATCTTTGGTGATTTCCGGAACTGTTAAAAACAGTACTTCGTATCGAAACATGTAGATGTACCCTATATGAATTAATATATTAGTTATAATCTCAACTAATATAATAGGTTATAATAATAAAACACTTTTTCAGTGTAACAAAAAGATCAAAAACGTCTAGTTTTTGACCAATCTATCCTAAATTTTGAATTCTTTGAATAACTCGTCCAATATTTCTAAAATAATCTTTTCCTCGAATTAAAACAACGGGAGAATCTTTTTGATTGAGTGGAGATAACAAAATAAAATCATCCGCGTAAGTAACTTTTACAATTGCTTTTTTTGTTACATTATTGCCATATTCTACAGCTCCAATTTCTCCAGTTCTGGTCCAAATTTCAGGCGAAATTAATAAAATATCATTTTTATAAAACACCGGAGCCATATGATTATTATCAACCACTAAAGCAAACATTGAACTATCAGTTGCATTCAATGTTGATACAAAAACATCTTTATATCCCGTTGTTGTTTGCATAAGTTGATTTGTAAACGGTGATGGATTTGATGGAATATCACCCACAATAGGAGCAATTCCCAAATTCAAAGCAACATCTGCTTTTTCTGGTAAACTAACATTATTATCAATATTGTCAGTACGTTTACGACGCTGCATAAAAAGATCAATCGGGCTTACTTCAAAAGCATTGGCAAGTTTTCGCAACGAATCTTCATTCCAACGACGCGTGCCATTTTTAATATGTGTTAAATAACTTTCAGACATACCAGTTTTTTCTGCTAAAACTTTTGTTGTCCAACCTTTTTCTCTAAGTAATTCTTTAACCCGAAGCTCAGTTGAAAGAGACATAGTCACTCCTTAAATTTTTTGAATTTTTTACAGTATGGTAGTATGATAACAATTTAACAGAGAGAATATCCAAAACTGGCTTTCTGTCAAACTATCACATAGAAAACCAATATTACAAAACCAATTAATTTTAAAAAATATGATCATTCAAAATCTTTATCAATTTGAACATGATTATTGGTCAAAAAAACTTTTCATTTGCGGAATTGATGAAGTTGGTCGAGGATGTCTTGCAGGTCCAGTCGTGACCTCTGCTGCTATTTTACACGCAAATTCATTTCATCCATTACTCATAGATTCAAAAAAACTTTCAAGTCAAAATTTATTAAAAGTTTACGATTGGTTACAAATCAATTGCACTTATAGCATTGCTATTGCCGACAATAATTTAATCGATCAATACAATATTTACAAAACAACTCAAATGATTATGAAACAGGCAGCACTCAATCTTTTAACAAAAACAAAAATCAATCCTTCTTTAATTCTAATTGATGCTATGCCACTAACACTACAATCAACACCATTTGATCAAATTACCATCAAATCTTTTACACAAGGCGAATCAAAATCAGCATCTATTGCAGCCGCTTCTATCATTGCCAAAGTAACTCGTGATAAAATAGTTACACGCATGGCTCAAAACTTTGCAAATTACGGATTACAAAATCACAAAGGATATGGCACAATTTTACATAAAAAAAATTTAATAAAATTCAAGCCAAGCATTATCCATCGAGAATCATTTTTAAAAAAATTTTTAGCGGACAACAATCATGAACAACAATCAATTTTTTGCTGAAATTATTCAAGGAAATTTATCAGAATGGACAGGACAATGCTGGAAATGGGACGAAATGCCACAATTTGGATCACTCGTCGTCACAACTCATGCAAATTTGCAAATTTTTGGAATTGTTCACACAATTACAACCGGATCAATGGACCCAATTCGCGCAGTAACTGCATATCAAAAAACAGAAGAAGAATTGCTGCGAGATCAGCCACAAATTTTTGAATTTTTACAAACCACGTTTACTTGCATCACTGTTGGATATCAAGAACAACAAAAAATGTTATACCACTTACCTGAAAAACCACCAAAAATTCATGCTTTTATTGGAAATCCAACAGCAACACAATACCAACAATTCTTTGCAAGTGACCAATTTTTGCATTTATTATTTAATTTATCAACACAAGGAATTAATTTAGACGAGCTTTTGCTTGCACTTTTAAAACAATTACACGCAAAAAAAATACTCAATAAAACAAAATTTTATGATTTTATTGAAACATTTTCAATGCTGTACAAGCATGATTATCAACGACTTAAAATATTTTTGAAACGAACAAATCATGTTTTTGGACTTGATCCACGCCCTGAACCTGAAACACTTGTCGAATAATTTTTAAAAAATTAAGCAACCTTTTCTTTTTTTGATGTATCAGTACGAGATTTCATCAACCATGCCATACCAAAACCACCTGCAGCAAAACCCTGCCAAAATCTTTTTTTGCCAAATTCTTGAGCCCAAGCTTCAGATCTGCCACCGTTTGAACACCAGTGAAACAAGCCATAATTATTTTGTTGAGCATTTACTTGCGAAATTTGATTGTAAAAAGAACCTGATGCCCCCGATTCATTCGATAATGATTTTCCAGTTTTACGTCGAAAAAATGAATCATACGGCATCCAACCATTTTTTGAAGTCGATTGAATCGTTGTTTGCGAAAAATCCGTCGCCACAACAACTGGATTTTTAATTCGATTTTTCACAGCAACCAAAACGGACGCCAAATTTGCCCCGCTTTGAGAAATCATGGCTTTTGCCCTCATTGCATAAGCGCCAAGCGCCAACATTGAACCTGTGTCAAATTTGGCCAAGCTTTGAGCCATTTTAAAATCAGACAATGCCGGCTTTGACGAACCAATATATCGAAACCAGGCATAATTTATTACCTGTCGAACTGGCTTTGTTCGAACTGTAGCAATAAAGCCTATAGTCGCAAAAAATTCCATAAAAAGCGGCTTTGTTTGCACAGGACACAACATCAAAAATGTAAGCATTATTTTTTTGTACATCAAAAAACCCCTATTTAAATACCCCTAATACCATTAAAACAATGATAACAAATCGCTAAAAAAAAGCTAGCTGCAGCATTTTTTTGTAAAAATTAAAAATCTATGGAATACTTAAAACATAAGGAAAAATGTTAAATTTTTCTTTCTCGTCATTTCGGCTTTATGGCCGGAATCCAGACATTAAAATATTTTCAAAACATTTGATTTTATAAATTTCTAGATCACACAGTCGGGATCTGGGATGACAGAGCAAGGACATTTATGTTCAATTTTATCAAAGAAAAATTACAAAAAATTTATACTGGCATTACAAATCAACTACAAATAATTTTTACAACAATCAAAATTGATCAAACAACTATTAACCAAGTAGAAGAGCTTTTAATCAAAGCTGACACTGGAGTCACAACAACCAAAAAAATTATAACTCATCTCAATCAAGCACACAGTCAAGGCATGATTAATCAAGGCCATGATGTTCAAACTTTTTTACACACAGAGTTATCAAAACTTTTAATCAGCAAAAAATCATTCAATTTTGATCAAGCTCAAGTTTTTTTAATGATTGGAATTAATGGCAGTGGCAAAACAACTTTTACTGCAAAGTTAGCGCATCATTTTAAACAACAAAATAAACAATGTTTCATTGCCGCAGCCGATACTTTTCGTGCAGCAGCGCAGCAACAACTTGCATCTTGGGCAACTCAAACTCATGCAACATTAATTACCGGCAAACCAAATCAAGATCCCGCGTCAGTTGTATTTGATGCATGTGATCAACTTAAAAAACAACGAGCCGATATTTTAATAATCGATACTGCTGGAAGATTGCAAACCAAAGAAAATTTAATGCAAGAGCTTGAAAAGATTAAACGCATTATTGTTAAACAACTTCCAAACCATACGATATGCACATTACTCACTGTTGATGCTATGCTCGGACAAAACTCACTGCAACAAGCGCGCGTGTTTCATGAAGTATGCAATATTGACGGCATAGTACTCACAAAAATGGATGGCTCAGCAAAAGGCGGCATCGTTTTTTCAATCGTTGAAGAACTACAAATTCCAATTGCATTTTTATCATGGGGCGAAAAAATTGAAGACATGGCACCCTTTAAAGCTCAACAATATGTTGATAGTTTGCTTGGGATTTCAAGTTTAAAACATGATTAATAAATATTTAAAATTCATCGGAAAGCAAACCAATCTATCAACACAGCAGTCTTGGTGGTTGCTTGAACATATAACTCAAAAATCACAAGCACAATTGCTCATTGCTGAAAAACTCAATGATACAGAAATTCAAACAATACAACATGCAATATTGCAATTGACCATTGAACAAAAACCTCTATCCTACATCATCGGATTTGTTCCTTTTTTAGATTTAAAAATACAGGTGCAAACGCCAATTTTAATTCCTCGACCAGAAACTGAAGAATGGGTTAATAAAATTATTATTGATTTTGCGCCATACAAAGATCAAATTAAAACAATTTGCGACATCGGAACTGGATCAGGATGCATTGCACTCGCACTTGCAAAACATTTTCCTCAAGCACAGATTACCGCAATTGATATCAACCCAAAAGCTCTCAGACTTGCACAGCAAAACGCACAGATCAATAACATACAAAATATCACCTTTATTCAATCTGATCTGTTTGAGCAATTTTTACAAAATAAAAAATTTGATGTAATAGTTTCCAATCCACCCTACATTGACCCAAAACATTTACCATCAATGAACAAACAAGTAACTGCATGGGAAGATCATCAAGCATTGTTTGCAAAAAACAATGGTACGGCAATCATCACTCAAATTCTTCAAGAAAGTTCAAAATTTTTACAAAAAAATACAGCTCTTCCAGCGCAACTTATTTTAGAAATTGATCATGATCAACATGAAAAAGTTATAAAAACTGCACAAGATTTTGGCTGGTCAGCTCAAGCAATACAAGATAGCTTTGGAATATGGCGCACCATGTGGTGTAAGTAACTTAATTTTTAAAAAACACTCGATGCCTTTTATTTTTTCTTCCATCATTCCTCCAGTCTACGCTTACAGCTTCACCAGACAAGCCAAAATCCAGGCATATATAATTTTTTAAAAATATTAAAATTGCATAACTTTTTATTAAGTATCTGGATCCCAGATCAGGTCTGGGATGACAAAAACAATGACGCACTATTTGATGTAAGTAATTTAATTTTTAAAAATACTCGATATGTTTTATTTTTTCTTCCGTCATCCCCGACTCGATCGGGGATCCAGGCATTTATAAATTTTAACCAAAAAAAATAGCGTCAATCTTTCGATCGACGCTATAAAATAATTCTATTTAAAAGGAACTTATGCTCGAGCAGTCATACCACTTCGACGATAACCTCGACGAGGCGTTCTTACAACTGATTGTTGAGCTTGAACAGGCGCAATGTTTGGTTGCTCTGGTTGTACTGGCTGTTGAGCGACCACTTCAGATTCTTGTGCTGAAACTTTACTCAATAAAGTACCAAAAATTGATGCTACCAACATAACCTTTTGAACCTTACTCATCATAGTATCAGTCAAATCATCGGCAAAACAGATACCTTTCCAAAGTTTTCCATACCATGTTGTCGGTTGAATTGCAGATTCAATTCCAGCTAATTTTAAAATACGCGGACTTGAAAAAACAGGCTTTAAACAATCATTAAAATTTTTATTAAGCTCTGCTATTTGGTTGCTTGTGTGCGAGCTAGAACCATACATTTTACCTACTTCATAACCCATACTAGCAACTGTTATTGGTAAAGCTGAGGCCTGAACAAAGCCCCAAGCTTTTGCACCTAGTCCAGCCGCCATAGCAGCTGCACCTTGAGCAGAAGAATGCATCAATCCAACGACTGTAAGAGCCGTAAGCATTAATTTTTTCATAAAAACCTCCGTATTTTCATCACACTTTTATCCATTTTTTGTTATCTATAAGGTATCAAAGCATGATTTAACCGTCAAAAGGAGCCACCCCTTTTTAATTTATCAAAAAAGAACATTTCATTTTTTGCAAAAAAATAGTATAAATAATTCAAATTATTGCTTTAAATCGTAAAAGGGGAAAATTATGACCACTACAAAATTCAAATCTACAAGATTCAAATTTCATCTTTTAATCAACATATTCT
The DNA here is from genome assembly GCA_017992075.1 of Candidatus Babeliales bacterium. Lineage (GTDB taxonomy): Bacteria > Babelota > Babeliae > Babelales > Chromulinivoraceae > JACPFN01. The sequence goes on along the minus strand of JAGOPI010000002.1, from coordinate 20,782 downwards.
TAATCTCAGGATTTTCGTTAGTTTATGGCTCAAACAAAGACAAAAAACCTACTGCAGGCATTTTAAGCTTCACTTCAAACCAAACAGCGTCAAAAGAGCCAACTTCTCAACCAAGCACTGCTGCTTTAGGAGCATCAACAGTTCAGAGTGTTTTTAACGACCCACTTTTTTCACAAGAACCTTTTAAAAAAGCTAACCAATCAGGTACTGATGCTTCATCAGCAACAGAATTGCAACGTTTAAACGCTGTTAAACAAGCAAAAAGAGATGAAGATGCAAAAAAAATTACCCAACGTTTAAAAGAAATAGAGCAAAAAGTTGGTGAATTTGATGAATTAGAAGATTTAAAAAGTACCATAAATGAAACAACCCAAGTAGCTTTACAAGCACCAACTCCTATGCCTGCCGGTTCAGCTGATAGCTTAGGAAGGCCTTATCCTCTTCCAACATTGCCTGCTCAAACAGCAACAACAATATCAACATCACGAGGCTTGTTTACTTTAAAAGCAATCGAAGATTATTTAGATGAAATTATTCAAAACGGCGAATTTCGCGCAGCACACTCCAATGGAAAAAAAATGTATCCAAAAATTGGAGAAGATTGTGGCGAAGCTTTAACAAACAATGCTGCAATTTTGGCAGCAATGTTTAATAAACAATGGTTAGAAAGAAAAACACTTTTTGAAAATCATCGCCTAGAATCTACAGCAACTTTCGGTCGCTTACGAAGACTAGTTAAAGCAAACCAAGAGTCCTACGCTCAAGGATCGATTAGCCAACAACGCACTCAATCAGCATTACAGTTTTTAAAGGAAATACAAAAGAATTTGGCAGCATCTAACGATTTACTATTGCAGCAATGTGCGGCAGAAGAAGAAGTCCTTGCAGAAACTGGTAAAGAAATTTTGAGTTTACATCCTACACCTGAAAGCCAACCGCAAATTCAAAATACAAGAAAATTAACACTTAAATAACCATTAAAAGCAAGCAAATAACGCCATGAAAAAATATATTTTATTTTTTACACTTTTTATCAGTTTTGATAATTTGGCCGGTCCAAAAAATAAACATCGAAATTCTCAACATCCTACCGTAAACCTACCTCAAGAGCCATCCAAAGAGCTCGCAGAGACTTGGGAAAGTGTAGAGTCAAAAATTCCAGAAACTATTCTAGTCTGTCCACCAAATTCTTTAAGCACATCGCCACAGCATAAAGATCATTCTGATAATTCTTTAGGTTCACGACAATCAGCTCATTCATCACCGCTAATTCCAGAAGTCTTAAAAAATTTGGAACATCAAACAACAGATCCGAAAACTCCACGTTTGTCTACTAAAGAAATTAAAAGGGTTGCAACAGAATCATTACCATCTTCTACAAATCGATCAGAAAACAATACCCCAGAAGGATGGACCAAAACCCAAGCAGAGCCTTCCCCGGCAGAAGTAACACCCTTTTCTGATTTTATCAAAGGCTGGCAAATGTGGTTTAAAACACAAATTTTAGATCCAAAAATAAAAAGCCGTATACAACGCCTTTTTAGGTGTACAAAAACTTATGACATTTTTTCTGATGAATTAAATGAATGTCGAGAAGAAGACAGACAAAAAATTTTTGATGATTTAATTAAGATATTTAACACAAAAGAATATCCTTTATTTGGATACGAATTATTAAGTGAAGCAATAACTCAAGCTATAAATGATCGTCAAGAAACAAAACTTCATCAATTAACAGAGTACGCAATACCACACAGAAATCATTTACCACCTGCCATTTTAGATAGTGCACAAAGATTTTTAACAGAACGCAATCAAAATGATGCAGTAACAACTGCTGCTGAAATAACAGCAACTCTTATGATGATACATCGACGCGCTGCAACAATAAAAAAAATAACTGATCCGACAGATCTTTTACCGGCCTTAACTGAAACAGAATTTCAAGAAATAGCAAATGAACAAACATCAACAGCTATACTGCTATCCACCTCCGGATTTTTACGAATAAAACTTACTTGATCAAAAATAAATATTTTCAGACAAAAAAGGCTGCTATTATGCAGCCTTTTTTATTTTAAAACATCAAGATTCATGATATGCTAGCAATAACTTTTTTATAATTTCATGAAACTAAAATCCTCTTTTTTCCTCATCCTCGCGAAGGCGGGGATCCATGTTTTCATTTGAAATAGATTCCCGCTCTCGCGGGAATGAGGGAGAGGCGAAACATTATTTCATCATGACACGACAAAAAATAAAAATTTTAGATGCTTGCGAGGCTATAAAAATAGCTGCTGGAGAGGTTATCGAGCGACCTGCACACATCATTAAAGAATTGATTGAAAACAGTATCGATGCTGGCGCAAAAAATATCACCCTTCATTTGCAAAATGCTGGTAAAAACTTCATCAAAATTACTGATGATGGTTTTGGAATGTCACCTGATGATGCCATTTTATGTTTTGCGCATCATGCAACCAGCAAAATTTCAACCGTTCATGACTTACATTCAATTGCAACATACGGATTTCGCGGTGAAGCTTTAAGCAGTATTGCTTGCATAAGTAATGTCGTATTAATCACAAAAACTGACCATGAAAAAATCGCAACAGAACTTAAACTAGAACAAGGCAAAATAGTTTCAAATTTGCAAACAAGTCATCCAACAGGAACAACATTTATTATTTCACATCTGTTTGACAACATTCCTGCACGAAAAAAGTTTTTAAAATCTGATGACACTGAATGGAATTTCATCGTTACGATCATTCAGGCATTTTGTTTACGTTATCCACAAATTCATTTTAAAATTTTTCACAATGAGATGATGGCTTACAATTGCCCTGCAACAGAAAAACTGACAACGCGATGCGCACAACTTTGGAGCAATAATTTACACGATCAACTGCTTGAACTTACACCAAGTTCAGATCAAAAAATGACGATATCTGGGGCAATATCCAATCAAAGTTATCATCGTTTTAACCGTGGACAAATTTTCACCTTTGTAAATAATCGCTGGGTAAAAAATTCAGAACTTTTTAAAGGAATTCTAAAAGGATACGATGGCGTACTGCCTGCACAAAAATTTCCAGCAGCATTTATTTTTATAGAAATTGATCCTGATCAAGTTGATATCAACATTCATCCCAAAAAAGAAGAAGTAAAATTTTTACACCCTGCAATTGTGCAACGTTTTGTTGAACTATCTGTTAAAAATTGCTTACAGTCGCAGATAAAAGAAACATTAGAAAACAAAAGAAAAGAAAACATGGATCCCCGCCTTCGCGAGGATGAGGGAATAGTACATTTTAATGCCATTAATTTTTCAAAATCATGGAACAATAAAAACAATACAGAACCAACATCATTTCAAAATTTTACTTCGCCTATCGATTCAAACATTAACAAACCTTTAAACTTTAAACCAATTCCAACATTTGCAACTCACATTTCAGAATTTGACTCATTTCCTTTTCAAACAACCGAACCTTTTTTAAATTCAGAACATGCCAATACCGACTTGAATGCAAAACTAGATGAAACTGCAGTCAGCGTAGAAACAGCAAAGCCTTCAAATAATTTTTCAACCAAGACATATCAAATTAACTCGACGCTGCACGAAGAGCATCCTTGCGGCATTATTGGTCAATTTAAAAAAACATACATCATGGTAGAAAAATCAGAGCAACTGATCATGATAGATCAACATGCGGCACATGAACGAATTTTATACGAACGATTTCAAAACAATAAAAACAATGTTGCAACGGTACAACTTTTGTTTCCACACATTGTCAAATTTACAGAACAAGAAATAACAGTTTTAGAGCAATATCAACCGTTACTGCACAAACATGGCATCATTTTTGATCGATTTTCAGATCATGAAATTATTATTCAAGCAACACCGGTTGAAACTTCAGGACATAGTGCTCAAGAAATTTTACAAACAGCTTTGATCTGGATTGATCAAAATAAAAACATAACCAATGACGAAATGATTATTCAGCTGCATGAAAAAGTTCTTGCAGAAAAAGCATGCAAAGCTGCATGTAAAGCTGGAGACCGATTAAATATTGAACAAATGCAAAACTTAATAAAAGAGTTGATAATTACTGAAAAGAATTTTTGCTGTCCACACGGTCGACCGACCATGTGGACATTACAATTAAAAGAAATTGAAAAACATTTCAAGCGTGATTACGCTGGTGCTAAAACAATATGGTAACCTTGTTGATTTATTTCATCAATGGGATAAGGTATTTCGTATTATACAAAATTAATTAAAGAATCTTTTATGAATATTCAAGGTTTAGAAAATTTAAAAAAATATAAATTCATTCAAAAAATTAAAACACTACCTTTTGTTCAAAAAGTAATACTTTTTGGATCACGAGCGCGAGGTACCAATCAATTAAAATCCGATATTGATCTTGCAATTGTTTGCCCTCAAGCAACACCAAGCCAATGGCATGAAATTTTAGAAATCATAGAACAAGCTGACACATTGCTCGTGATTGATTGCGTTCAACTTGATAAAGCAAGTCATGAATTTAAACAAAGAATTTTAAAAGATGGAATAGAGTTATGAACAATGATTTAAAATTAGTTTTTGAACAACTTTCAAATGCTTTACAAAGTTTAGAAGAAGCAGCTAATTTACCTGTAAGTCACAACAGAATTGAAATCGATGGAACAATTCAACGTTTTGAATTTTGCATTGAATTATTTTGGAAATTTTTAAAAAAACAATTGCTTGTCGAATATGGAATAGATGCAAATGGTCCCAAAAAAGTTATGCAACAAGCGTATGCAAGTAATTTAATTAATCATGAAGAAATATGGATCGAAATGCTTGATGATCGCAATCTAACATCACACACTTATGACAAAGCCTTGGCTGATACAATTTATCATAACATCAAAAAATATATTCCAACTTTAAAAGATGCTGTTAAAAAGTGCAGTACATAAAAAAATCCCCACATTTAAAATGCAGGGATAAAATTTTAACATAAAATTTTTAATTATTTACCACTCATTTGATGGTAGACATTTGCTTCAACTTGATTGTGCAATGGAATTAAAAATAATGCTGTCAATATCAACAAATTACCCAAAGATCCAATAATAATTGCAACTAATGAAAATCCACAAAGTTGCAACACTGAATCTTGAGTTAATGCCCAGCTTGCTTGTAAAGCTTTGACAATTCCCAAATTTTTATCAATCACAAAATATTTTGCAAAACGTAAACGTTGATATACGTAAATTCCTGGCAATACAAACAACATAAAGCCTGCAAGAGTTGCGATGCCAACGATTAAATTAACAACAAAAACGCGCGGAACTAAATAATAATAATTAAAAAGATATCGAAACGAGACAGAATTGTTTGCATTCAATTCAAGTGCAATTTTTGTCCAACCAACAGAAATCATGTCGATAACCAATTTTACCACAAGCATTGTTGGAACCATAACTGAAAATAAATATGCTTGTTCATAGCTATTTACATCAACAGAAACTAAATCACGGCCCATAGTTTGCTGTGCGACATCAGGCGCAAGATATGGATGCAATGATTCCTGAATTGTTGTTCCACCATAATGCAAAGCACCTGTTGCTGTATTAATTACATGATGAAACATATTTAAAAGTGGTGTTACATGATAACGAAGTGCATAAAAATCAATCACACCTAAAAATGCTAATGCTACAGCACACGTTAACATACCAATGCCAATAGCCAGCACAAAAAACATAAAATGATTTAATACAGTACGAGCACCTTGCCCATAAGCTGTTTCTAAAGAAAATTTTTTGGTAAACATAAAACTCCTTTTTGATTACCGAAACATTTAAATTGTCAAAATAATGTACAACTAAAAAATTTTTTCTGCCAATTTAACCTAATTCAAATTATTTTTTCAAAGATTTCAATTCTTCAAATTGCAAAATTAAAGAAGCTACCAAAGAGTTTAATAATTCAAGTTTTTGTTCAAGATATAGATTCTTTTTATTTTGTACCTGAACATATTTGATCAACAACGGCACAAATTGATGATACTGAACAGAATAAATTTCACCATCAGTATCATACACAACAAGCTCTGGAAAAATTTTTTCAATATCCTCTGCCAAAACTCCATATTGAATTTTGTGAGTTTTATCACTAATATAACTAAATGAAATAATATCAAACATTGCCATTTTTTCTGCAGTTTGTTGATCTATCGGTACAATGTTTTCTTTATATTTTTTTGATGAAGAAACAGTTCCTAATTGCCCAGTTGAAGAAATTAAAACATTAATCGCATCAGCAGCATCAGTCGTTCTTCCTCGAATTCCACCTATGTAACACTTTGTTTGTTCTGTACTTCCACGAATAACAATAAGATTTGAACTTGTTGCAGCATCAGAACCTTGAAATGTTGCTCCAGACCCAATCATTATATTATTACTTCCTGTTGTAATTGCAGCTCCAGCAGTTGCTCCAAAAGCAGTATTGCCACTTCCAGTTGAAAGTGTTAATGCATTATATCCCATAGCTGTTGATGCTGAATTATCTTGATTTGAAGCAAGCGCATTTGCTCCAACTGCTGTATTATTTGCTCCCGCTCGGTTCGCGGTTAATGCACTATACCCAACTGCAACGTTTGATGCACCTGTTGTATTTGAATCCAATGCTATTGAACCTATTGCTGTATTTTGAGAGGCTGTATTTGAATTTAATGAATTGTATCCAACAGCTGTACAGTCTGCACCACTTGCAGCTGCTAAAGCTGATCTTCCTATTGCAGTATTATTTCCTGTCAGAACATTTGCTGCTGCATTTGCTCCAACTACTGTATTATTTGCTCCCGTTTGGTTCGCGTTTAATGCATTCCATCCAACAGCTGTATTCATCGTACCACCTGTGTTTGCAGCCATTGCTATTGCACCTATTGCTGTATTATTTGAAGCTGTATTTAAATTTAATGCATTCCATCCAACTGCTGTATTTTGAGATCCAGTTTGGTTCGCGTTTAATGCACTATACCCAACAGCTGTATTAAAACCACCTGTCGTTGTTTGTTGACCAGCCCCTGAACCAATTCCTGTGTTATAGGATGCCGTACTAGAATAAAATGCATTTGCTCCAACTGCTGTATTATTAGCTCCTGTTTGATTCGTAAAAAATGCCGAAAAACCAACAGCCGTATTTAACGTTCCTGAAGTTGTTGATTGTAACGCTAAAGCCCCAATGCCAGTATTTTCACCAGCAACATTATTCATTAATGCTTCCCATCCAACAGCTGTATTATTATCTCCAATTTGATTTAAATTTGAAGCTTTATAACCAACAGCAGTATTTGACGTTCCTGAACTATTTGTAGCCATTGCTTGTGAACCAACTGCAGTATTTTGAGCTGCTGTATTTACCGTTAATGCATTATATCCTACGGCTGTACAATTTGATACGGTAGATACTGCATTTAAAGCACCACTACCAATGGCAGTATGATTATCACCTGTAGTTAAAGAATTAAGCGTATTATAACCCAAGGCTGTATTATCTAATGCGGTCGATGCAATTGAAGCTGGAGCTGTTGTCGCAATAATCATGGTACGACTTGGTGAATTCGCCAATGTTGAAGTTGTTCCAGCATATGCAAAATTTGCTCCCAGAACATATCCTGGAAAAACATTTTGCCACGTTGGATTCGCTGAAGATCCTGCTGAAACTAATCCTTGACCAGCCGTTGCTGAAGGTGCTAATAATGTTACTGAAGACACTCCATTTCCAATCACTAAATAATATTGATTTAAAGAAGCTCGTCCCGTTCCGCCACTAGTCACTGGAGTTGGAGATGTTAAAATTTGCATACAATTTAAAGATATAAAAAAAAATATTTTGAATTTCATAATTCACAACTCTTATTATTTTAAATTTAAATATTTTATTAGGTTGTTAACACAACATAATTAACCATAACTTTAATCGTACTTGTTCCACCACCAGTAAATGCTGAACCTGGATTAAAAATTTGTACAGCTACAGCTTCAACACTTGAAGATGCAACACTAACTTGACCACCAGAAACTCCACCCATAACTCTATTTGAACCCACAGTTACAAAAGCATTTGATCCAAGACCAGGAACGATTGGATCAGAAGAAAGTCCATTATAAATTAAATCAATTGTTCCACCAGCAGAAAATGCCGTTGTAACATGAGTTAATTTTAGTGCAGCATTAATAACATAAATCATTTTTCCTGCAGCAGGAGCAGCAATAACTTGTATTGGAGTTACATTTAAAGCATTTACTTGAGCGGCTGACAAAGTTACCGTTGCAGTTTGAACAATATTATCTGCCCATGTTGGTAAAACACCTGCTCCATTTGAAGTCAATACTTGATTTGCCGTACCTTGACTGGTTACTGCTCCAAGTTTACTTGCACTATCAATCAACATAACTGTTCCAGAAGTTGCAGGAGTAACTCCATAGACTCCTCGCAAATACGCAACAGCCGTTGAAGCATTTCCAATAATTGTTGTTCCCGTATCTGTCACTGCAGTAATTGGCGCAACTCCAGAACCAATAAAAATATTATTATTACCAGTTGTTGCAGTAGAACCTGCATTATATCCAACATACACATTATCGATACCTGTTGTGATCAACCCAGCATTACTTCCAAGAGCTGTATTTTGATTTCCAGTTGAAGCTGCTAAAGCATTTGCACCTATAGCAACCAGATTCGATCCTGTTTGGTTCGTGCTTAATGCATTATATCCAACAGCAGTATTTGGCGTACCACTTGTATTTGCAGCCATTGATCCTGAACCAATTGTTGTATTTTGAGAAGCTGTATTTAAATTTAATGCATTGTATCCAATAGCTGTGTTATTAGCTCCTGTCTGATTTGTAAAAAATGCTGCATGTCCAACAGCAGTATTACGAGCACCTGTCGTTGTTTGTTGACCAACCGTTGAACCAACTCCTGTGTTGCTTGATGCTGTACTAAAATAAAATGCATGATCACCAACTCCTGTATTATTTGTCCCTGTTTGATTCGTAAAAAGTGCCGCATATCCAACAGCTGTATTATTATCTCCTGAAGTTGTTGATTGTAACACTTGAGCTCCAATACCAGTGTTGTTATTGGTAATATTATTCATTAATGCTTGATACCCAACAGCTGTATTTTGAATTCCAGTTTGATTTAAATTTGAAGCTTTATATCCAACAGCAGTATTTAACGTTCCTGAACTATTTGCAGCCATTGCTTGTGATCCTACAGCTGTACTTTGAGCTCCTGTATTTACCAATAATGCTTGATATCCAACTGCTGTCGAATCTGCTCCACTGGCAGCATTTAATGCCTGACGACCAACAGCTGTATTATTTGCTGTATTAACAGATTGAGCAGCAAGAACACCCACTGCAACATTATTTGAAGCTGTATTTCCAGTCAAAGTTCCGTAACCTATACCAACACAATCTGAACAATTTGCTGTGCTCATAGCAAAACCACCAATTGCCGTAGTTCTTGTACCATTTATATTGCTACTAAACGCAGAATATCCTACAGCAGTATTTGTATTTGCTGTAGTTGTACCTTTTAAAGCATCTTTTCCAACTGCTGTATTTTGAGATCCTGATGTTATTCCAGCTCCTGCTTGCGATCCAACAACTGTATTACTAGCGCCTGTCCAAGTTGCAGAACCTAAAGCGTTATAACCAACTGCAGTACAATCATCACCACCGGTAGCTGTAGCTCCTCCCATAGAAGAAGAACCAATTGCTGTACATGTTCCTACCGTTAAAGCGAGCGCAGCATTTGCACCAACTGCTGTATTGTTAGCTCCAGAAACATTGCCTCCTAAAGCATTATACCCAACAGCGGTATTTGGAGTACCTATTGTATTTGTAGACATTGCTTGTGATCCTACAGCTGTATTTTGAGCAGCCGTACTAAGCGTTAATGCGTTATATCCAACTGCAGTACTATCATTTGTTGTTGCTTGTGTTAATAATGCACCCGCACCAACTACAGTATTTTGACCACCAGATGTTAAACCTTGACCCGCATTTGCACCAACTGCAGTATTATTTAAACCAGAACTTAAAACAGTTAACGCACTTTTACCAATTCCTGTAGATCCAGTAGCTGTTAATGTATAATTTCCAGCAGCAGAACCAACAAAACTATTATTTGTTCCAAATGAATGCATAAAACGAGTTGAATTTACATTAACAACCCCATCGGCACCTGCAGCTGACGTTGTTGGTAAATTAATATTTCCTGAACTAATTGTTAAATCACCTGTTGTTAAAGTTAAACTTGGCGATCCTGTTACAACTGCAGATAAATCACCCAACGTTAAAGTATTATTTACAGCAGTTGTAATCGTGCTACCAGATCCTGAAGTATTAATACCGTGAGATCCAAACAAGTTAATATTTCCAGCAGTTGGAGATATTGCACCACCCGTATCACCTGTAAGCATCGTAAGAGCACCAGCAGAAGCAACACTTTGAAAACTTGGAACTGCCGCTGCACCATTTGAAGTTAAAACAAATCCAGCAGTTGAAAGTCCTGTTGATGCAACTTGCAATGGACCTGTTGCTGTTGTTCCAGAAATTACCGGGGCATATGCAGTGGTCATTGTTGTTACACCAGTTCCTCCGCCAGCAACGACTGCTGTTGAATATGCTGGATCAACCCCTGCACCTTGAGAAATGAGCGGAATTCCTGATGGTGAAATTGATGCAACGGCAGCAATGGGAGTGTTTACGCCACGACCAATCAAAACTCCATTGTTCGTTGCATTTTTACCCCATTCATCAATAGTTTCAAGAGCTGCTTGAACATTCGTATCTGCAGCCGATAAAATTCCATCAAACGTTGCTGTATTCGTAATAATCAAAGAAGCATTTGTTGTTCCACCAGAAGAAATTGATGAACCTAATGTTGTTTTTTGGATTTGCACAGACACAATTGAATTTGAAGCTTGACTATAAATAATATATCCAAGTTGCGCTAATTCCAATGCTGCCAATTCTACAGTTGCTTTAGATATTATACCTGCCGTAATTGCAGCATTTGCAGCAACCAATGATCCATATTGTGCAACATTAATTACTGCAAAATATTGCGCTGCGGAACTATTTAAATTATCTTTTGCAACATACAGCGTATAAACTGCATATTGTCCTGCAGAAAGTGATGTAATCGTACCTAAATTATTCCATTGACCAGTAAAGGTATCTGAAGTTGTTGATGTTGCCCATTTACCCCCAGCATTCGTAAACATTTGACGCCACGTAACACCAATACCAGCACTATCAGGAATCGTTGTCAAAAGGCCTGAATCATTTAAAACATCTGCACCATTAATTTGAATTTTTTGTGTTCCATTCAAAACAATATTAGCACCATCATTATCATTTTGAATAATTGCCCCAATGTTATCATTTAAATATTCATACGTTGCAACCGGCATACGAAAAGAATTATTTTCTTTCACAACATATTGAATATTTGTTGATGACGTTGAATCACGTAAAACTTCAAACAACACAACATTATTTTCACGAAGCGTGTTTGAATCAGTCGTTGTTTTTTGTAACGTTCCTGTGCTGTCAATGTAAATATAATACGTATTTCCTGCCGTCAAGCCTGTTACAGTTTGAGGAGCTGTCCATGAATAAGAAGTACTATTTGGAACAGGAGATGTGTTAATATAGCCTGTTCCTGCACTCAAAAGCGTAAAACTTCCAACCGTTGATGCATCAAAATATGGCGATCCACCTGTCCAAGATTCAAATCCTGTCTGAATTTGAAGTGAAGGACTCACCTCAATATCTAAAGTTCCAATACCTTGAGTAATATCAATCGTATGTAAAGGGCTAGTAATCGATGGTGACGTTGCTGTTGTATGCAAACTTGCTGTATTATTATAAGTATGAGTTCCATAATATGCCGTTGCACCAGTTGAAGATCCTGAAGCAAATATTTTTAATGCAAAAAATAATGTTGTTATAAAAAAAGAAATTATAATCTTTTTTTTAATTTGATACGCCATAACTACTCTCAATTTTACTTTTTTAAATTTTAACTTCTCACTTTATGATTTAATGTACAATTAAAACAAAAAATGTGTCAAATTAAAAAATCCCAGACTTGTTTTAAAACAAATCTGGGACAAAAAGTACGAAACTCAATTATAAAAATTAAAAATCACAAAAATTATTCATGCTTGCTTTAATTTTACACATACCCAATTTATAACAACCACGTACAATAAAAATAAAACCAAAAAGAATCGCTAAAAGTTGCAACAATAACTTACCACCAATAACAATTAACAAAAATGATCCAAAAATAATATAAGCAAACCCTAAAAGTTTTTGAAAAAACATGCGATACCTTTATTTTTTTAAATCTAAAACAATATGCGCTATTTTTTTATCACCAACATGTTTATTTGCTAATTCAATCATTTTTGGTACATCTCCAAAAACTGAACGATATTGTGCATGACTAATCGGTTTTGAATTAACAAGTAATTGAACTTGAACGACTTTATCTGTTGATAAAAATGTTCTTTGTGAAAAAAATGGTGCATTTTTTGGACAATTCTTATGTAATTTTTGAATATCTATTTTTTGCATCCAATCAGAAGTTGAATAAAAAGAATATGCACGAGTTACATACGAATTATTAATAAAATTACGAGTTTCTTCTTGAATTGGAGTTCCAAGTAAAATTACTTCAATATCAACATTTGATTTTACAAATGGCAACCATTGCAAAGCGTTAAGCACTACATTTCCACCATGCGAACTTCCAATAAATCGAACGGTTATGTTTTGATAACCTTGTACCAAATAATTTTCAATTTGAGCTCGAACGGCCTGATACAATTTTTGACCTTGCTCAAATCGATTCACTGGTCGTAAATTACTAGAATTCCAGCCATAAGCATAATAATGATCTTTACAGAAACCATCATGATCAAACTGATCACATAATATTGCAGCTTTATGAAAATGATAATGTTCTGGCAAATTTTTTACTAAATGTAATCCAGGCTCTGCATAAATTAAATGACGAACTGGAGATTTTGAATGCGCCAAAAGTTTTAACGCTGGATAACTTCCATGAACAAAAACCGTCATACAAACTGAAGAGGCCGATACTGAAACACACATGAAATTTATCAATAATAACATCCATAAAAACATACAGATTCCTTTAAGCTATAAAACTTTTAAGATATACATACCAAGCCGCAAAAAATGATTTTTGTTGCGCATTCATTGGCTTTGAAATTATTTGTTTGGAATTTGATCCTGGCAAAATTGAACAAATATTTTCATAAGATATTTTGCAAGAATCATCAATTATAGAATTTTGAATTTTATAAGTAATATAGTTAATTTTTAGGGTATCAATTAATTTTTTTAAATCTGCAGGAGAAAAGCCTTCAGTCTTGCAAGCAATTAAATACCAATCAATTGCATCAGAAAAAATATGTTTATACGAATTTATTAAAAATTCTAAAAATTTTTGACGTTCTTTAGTTGTTGGTATTTTAAATGGGATATGATAATCAAAACGACCACTTCGCAAAAAAGCAGTATCAACCGCATCAATCCTATTTGTTGCCGCAACTACAATAATATTATTATTAATCTCTGCACCGATTTCTGTAAGCAATGTTCCAATTAATTGTAATTTTCCATCATTAATCCAACCACTATCACGCGATCCAACAACAGCATCAATTTCATCAAAAAACATAACAACCGGTTTATGTACCAAATCTCTGCGCGCTCGAGCTTTTTCAAACAATTCTGCTGGCTTTCGCACTCCAGCACCTTGCCACTGATCAAGTAATTCATTACCCTGTACATACATAAATTCTGCACCAATTTTTTGTGCAAAAATAGAAGCTATATATGTTTTTCCAGTTCCAGGAGGTCCATAAAAAATAAAGTTTGAAGTTTTTAAAACTCCGACATTAGCAAACTGGCTTTTATGACATATCATCGTTACAGCCATTTCAAGCTCTGGTGGCAAATCACCACAAAAATCGGCTAACTTAACCATATATTTTTTTTGATTATCCCAATAAGGATCATTAACAGAATGTTCTGAATTTTTTGATGATTTTTGCTTACAATCTAAAAAAGATTGATCATGAATTCCTAAAAGGACAAAAAGGATAATTTTGAAAAATTTCATAAAATTTTCCTATAATTTAGATGAACCTGTACCTAAATTATAGCAGCAATAAGCCAAAAACTCAAACTTGGTCACTTTTTAATCCAATGGCCTTGATCGTCCTTTTCATACTCTTTTTTAACAACTGCCCAAGCAACTTTGAACGCCTGCTCTTCGTTGCCATATTGATTTAAAGCACTATTAAAAACCTTTCGAAATATAGACTGTGCATGCTCTGGAAGACTCTTTTTAATGCTATCAGGTAAATCTGCATTGACTTCATAAGGCATAAGATCCTTTTTTTAAAATAAAATTAATCTTTAAACAGTTGTTTTAGACAATCAATTAAAAAATCAATTTCTTCTACAGTGTTGTAAACAGAAACACTCACGCGCACTGAAGAAATACCCTGTGCATATTTATCATGATATGGCTGCACACAATGATACCCTGCACGCACCGCAATGCCCCGTTCATTCAAAAATTCTGCTACATCATAGGCATGACATCGATTTGTGGTAAACGTAACCAAATTATTATGAAATCCTGCTGCAGGAATAGGACTTAAAAGTGTAATACCTGATATCTCTGCAATAGCATATGCCAATTTTTTAACCAAGCGTGTTTCATGTTCTTGCGCCTGAGCAAAATCAATATTTTCTTGAACAAAATCAACTGCAGCTCCAAGGCCAATCACTTGAGCAATTGCTTGCGTACCTGGCTCTAAACAATGAGGAAATGGTTTAAAATTAGTATGCTCAGGAGTCACTTCAAGCACTGCACCACCACCAAAATTAATGAGCATACATTGCTCAAAAAGTTCTTTTTTTATAAAAAGAACACCAACCCCTGTCGGGCCATATAATTTATGGCCTGAAAACGCTAAAAAATCACAATTAAGATTTTTTACATCAATTTTTTGATGCGCAATTGACTGAGCTGCATCTACTAAAATTTTTGCACCAACACTATGAGCAATTTCTGCAATAGCTTTCACATCATTGCTTGTTCCTAAAATATTTGATTGATGAGCGACTGCTACCAATTTTGTTTTTTCTGAAACCATATTTTTTAGTGCTTCAAGATCTACAATCCCTTGATTTGTTAATGGAACAATTTTTAAAAAAGCACCTTTACGTTGTGCCAATTGCTGCCAAGGAATAAAATTTGCATTATGTTCCACTTCAGAAACAATAATTTCATCACCTGCTTGAATGTGGCACTGCGCCCAAATTTGTGCTACCAAATTAATTGCCGCAGTTGCACCTGAAGTAAATATAATTTCTTCTTTTTGTGCGCCAATAAATTGCGCAATTTTTGCTCGAGCAGATTCAAACATAAAAGTTGCTTGTTCTGCAAAAAGATACAACCCACGACCAACATTAGATTTATATTCTTGATAATATTGCACAATGCTATCAAGTACCGGTTGTGGCATCTGTGCTGTAGCAGCAGAATCAAAAAAAATGAATGGAAGATCATGCACAACTGATGTTAAAATTGGAAAAAAATTACGAATTCTTTCAAAATCCATGTTACAATTGCTCCAATCAACAGGAATAAAATTATCAACTACAACTGGACAACCACACGGTACTGTACCAGGTCGATCACTACTGCGCTCAATTTTTTGCTCTTTATCAGGAAACATGCCACTAGCAACGCCACGAATGCGATAACAATATTCACCGCCATCATCATAACCAACTTCAATCGATTGACTTGCTTGTAAAAACTGAACAAAAAGAAATAAAGATAATAAATTTTTTAATCTTTTTTTCATATCAATCCTTTTTTAATTTTTCAAATTTTTTTAAAATTAAAATCAAAATAGCAAGAATTTTAAATTTAAAAAATAGAATTAAAAAATGAAAACTCTTACATTTTGAATTCTTAAGCTTATATGGTACGTTTTAAACAAATTATTTTAAATTAAGGCTCTTTTTATGTCTTCAAAAATTACAACTGAATTTTTACAAGAACGATTTAAAATCACTCCCGAAAAAATAGACAAAGCGGTTAAAATTCTTATCAAACTATACAATCCTTTAAAAATTTATGTTTTTGGTTCGTATGTTCAAGGTACACATGATCATGGCAGCTATGTTGATTTTTTGTTTTTAATTTTATACAAAACATAATCAATTCATAATCCTGTCATTCCTGCCACCGCCAGGTCCATCAAAGCCCTTCGGCAAAGTCGAAAGCCAGAATCAAGACATTTGATTTTTATTTCATATCTGGATCAAAGCCTATCCGTCGAAGCTTTAGCGAAGTTGAAATCGGTGTCGATGATGACGTGTAAAATTTTTAAATTAATTACTTCAATTTTAAACATAAAAAATCCCTACATTTCTGTAGGGATTTTAAAATTTCAACGATTAAATTGCCTAATTTTACAAAGTATTTAGATCATATTTTTGCGCAACAACTTCTAAATCTTGATGCAATTGTTCCATTTCAGGACAAAATTCATACATCAATTGTTTCATTTCTTTCATAAATTCAGATGATTTTTGATTATTTTGATATTTTTCAGCAATCAGTTGCGCACGATGTTGATATTCTTCAGAATTCATAACATTTCCAAACAATACTTGCGTTGCTTTGTGTTTTGCAAAAATTTCTGCCATATGTTTTTCTATTGTTAATTGCTGATTTTGCACATTTTGTATTGACTGATCACCTGATAACACTCTGCACTGATTATGAATTGCCAGTATTTTTTCTTGAAGCGCTGAAATTTCTGGAACATGTTTTGCAATCAAATTTTTATACCGTTCCATAAATGCTATTTGATCACCAGCACATGCAATTTTTGCATCTTGCAGTTCTTTTTGAAGTTGCTCATGATAACCAAGCGACATCATTAATTCTGCATGTTTTTTAGTTAAAGCTAACAATTCTGCAGTAAAAAAAGATTTTTGCTCTTCAGATAGATTTTTATAAACTTTGATACTTTCTTGAACTTGTGCAAAACGCATAGCTTCTGCGGATGTGACAGTTTCTTGAACCATTGGTGTAATTGATTGATATGGAGTTAAAATAATGGATTTTCCATCGGTACTAATTTTAACAACTGATCCTTCTGCAATATTTAAAAGCTCGAGAATAGCTTTATCAAGGACCAAGGCATTACTGTTACCATATCGAACTAATTTTTTTAACATACAAAAAACTCCCTAAAGATAATTTTGCGAAACAATGCGCTGATCAAAGTATATACAATGTATACACAAAGTCAACTCCAATGTTTAAAACGGTAACTATTTATTCTGAAATTTCTTGTATCATTACCAAATCAAGATCAAAAAGCGTAGCCAAAAGTAGCACCGAAAGCCAAGCCACCTACTTGCACAGGACCTGTACTGTACACATTGGTCATATCTGAACAGATTTTTTTTCTTTCATATGAATATTCACCAAAAATGCCAAATAGATAAGAATCTTTCAACAAAACATTAAATCCAGTATTGGCGAATACTCCCACACCACAAGAATTGATAAAAGGATTAACATAGGGTGAATTATTACTTTGATGCAAAACAAACAAACGAGGTCCCGCTATAAAAAAATAATAAAATTTTTCACAAAAATTAAATATCGGTTTTATTCCAAAATCAATTGGCACAACAGAAAGCGTTGTTTTATCACAAGTATCCAAGACATGACCAGAAACTCTGCGATATCCAAGGCTAACGTAAAAATCAAAATAGTTTCGAAATGGAATTGAACCACTACCCTGAATCTGAAAGCCACCTTTGTTATAAATATCATTCATCGGACAAGTGTTAAAAAAAAAGTAACTCGGTTTTATTTCAAGCCACGGTCGCAATTCTAATGCATATTCCGTTACAGAACAGCACAATAATAAAAAGGAAAATAATTTTTTATACATATGCATCCTTTATCTTGGTCGAACTGTAACGTTGACTGATTGACTTGTATTACCACTCGTATCAAAAGTAACCAATGAATAAACAGAAAAAACACCACGAGGTCTATTATGATCTTGATAACTGGTAGCAAATGCATCTAACGTTGCAATTTTTTCATCATCTCGATACAAATAATAACCTGCAAATCGAGACGCTGTACTTGTTTTCCATGTTAATTGATTATACAACTCATACTCTAAACCAAAATTACTTTTCTTTTGTTTGCCCACAAAATTTGTTGGCGCTATTAAAAAACCTTCAAAATCAATTTGTACAAAAGTTGGACTTCCAGCTGGAAGATATGACAACCTATAATTTGGAGTTGTGCCGGTAAATTGTACAGAATCAAACGTTCCTGTAATTCCAGATGAAGTTAAAACCGTATAACTTCCTACCGGAGTAGTTGAATCTAAATCAAATTCTAAAATACCTGCCAAGATTGCTGCTCCTGTAACCGAAACCAAAGATGTTCCATCAGCATCAATAGCAATATGAACTAAACTTCCAAGCGTGCTGCCAGGAATCGCTGAATTTAAATGCAGACTACCCAAAGTTAACGTTCCTCCATCATCCGGATAAATTGCACCTGAATTTGCAAGCACAGCTCCTGTTAAAGATCCTGATCCACTCAAAGTACCTCGTTGAGCACTAAAACCAATATCTCTGCACACAGAAACCCCAGCTGAATTAATTGTTCCATTCACTTTAAAATTCGCATTATTAATCGTTATACTGCCTTCATAATTAGTCGTTCCATTGTAAATCACCGTTCCATTACCACGAACAAAAAGGTTCGTTCCTGCTGTACCAAATGATGTATCATCAACAAAGGCAACTTGATCTGTAAGTGTTAAAAGATCATTTGCATCATCTGCTCGTAACGTTAAAGAAGAACCTGCGCGTAAAAAAATACTCGTTCCTAAAGCTTGTCCATCAAATCCATCAACTCCACCACCTGAACCAGCAGTTCCACGAATTCCTGCCGTAACTATATTATTATTTGTTGTAAAAGTTGTTGAAACTCCCGAAAACGCTTGAATGGTAAGATTAAGTCCAGTATCAACAAAAATGGCAGCACCCAAACCACTTCCTCCGCCACCACCGCCTCCTCCAAAGCCAACGCCCGTTGAACTAGAACCCTCACCTCCAGCTCCTGCACCAAGATTTCCGGTATCTTGCCCACCAGATGCCGTAGTTCCATCAGAAGGACCTCCGCCGCCACCGCCGCCTCCACCTGCAGAATTACCACCATCTGCCAATGTTGATCCTGATAAATTAACTCCACCAGCACCACCGCCGCCGCCTATACCGCCCGATCCACCTTCATTGGTATACAATGTATCACTTGCCCCAGCTCCAGCACCGCCGCCACCGCCACCACCATATCCACCAGTTCCTGCTTTTCCATCAAATCCACTATGAATACCTGTTGCAGTTACAGCACCGCCGCCGCCGCCTCCTCCATATGATCCATTACCACCAGAAGCTCCAGGAGCTCCTCCTGGCGGAATTGAGCCTTCAGCATGCTGTCCATCTGTACCACCAGTACTACCACCACCTCCTCCTCCAGAAGTGATCCCATTACCACCGCCTCCTCCTCCTGCCTGAATTCCTCCAGCATTGCCACCACCACCAGAACCTGCAGGAGTTGAAAGACCATATCCATTTCCATTTTGACCTAGATCTTGATCAGAGCCACCATTACCTAAATTTGTTACAGTGCCCATAATAGCACGTGATCCTATTCCACCGCCACCACCACCACCGCCATCAGCACTTATTACATCTCCACCATTTCCACCAAATCCTCCACCCCCTGCACCACCAGTGGTTCCAGTAGTTGTAATAGCTCCGCCATTTCCAAAAAGACCACCGCCACCGCCACCACCTTCATTGCCTGTCGGAGAACTGCTTAAATAATTTCCGCCATTACCACCGACCGCAGAACAACTATTAATTGATACGTTGCTTAAAGTAATTGTAGGAGTTGCACTATCAAAAAAAGATGCTGGTGCATAAATTCCTGCTCCTGCACCCATGCCACCACCGCCACCAGCAATTCCATCTCCACCGCTACCTCCTTGAGCAACCATATTTTGAAATATCATATTTTTAATGGTGACATTTCCAATAGGAATAAAAAAACCAGGATAGGTGTTATTACCATCAATGGTTACGGTAGGTATAGATCCTGAATTACCAATCGTAATATTTACAGAATTTGAAGAATTATTAATGATTGGCAAAATTCCATTTAAGGTAATGGTCATAGGTGATGCAAACGTGATTGCATAATCATCAATACCAGAATTTAAATTTTCATTCATGGTATTTAAGTAATATCGTAAATCTCCGACATCACCAAAACCACCAGGATTATTGTCAGTACTAAGCGTTACATTAAGTGTTGTTAAGGGAGATAAAAAATGTGATGCAAACATAAAGATTACAGATATAATCCTAAACATACTCAAACCTTTTTTTAATTGTCTTAGAGCCTATACGAAAATTAATTAAATAGTGAAAAGCTCCAATTTTCTGGTTAGAATAACCAGTGAATTAAACAAAAAGGAGCTTTTCATGAAAAGTATATCTATAGATTTATGGATTGAAATAG
>JAGOPI010000022.1 GCA_017992075.1 Candidatus Babeliales bacterium | reverse complement strand
GTCAGAAAGCTTTTGGTGTGATGGATTTTTCGTTGAAACAGTTGGTCAAATAAATGAAAACAACATTCGAGAATATATTCGCAATCAATAAAAACTTCGAAGCTAGAGCGTGACTAAGCCACGGCTTAAAAGCCGTGGCTTAGTCACTTTATATTCTTGTGCGCAACCGCATTCTGATAAAAATAATATGAGTCTGTTTGAGTGTTGTTTAAATCTTTTCATCATTGAATTTTTTCGTGTCTGTGGTAGTTTTGAAATATCAAAAAAAGGCTACACGTAACTTTACTAAAGTAGGAACTGCGTATGAAAATACATACAAAATTATATAATTCTATGACATCATATTATGCATCAATTCAAGAACAATATTCTATTAAATATTTAAAAGAAGCTTTAATTGCTACATTGCTCATTGTTTGTTTGGGCGGTGGTTATTTTTTAAATAAATTTTATACACAATATCGTGAACAACAAGCATTTGTAGCTCTTTCAGAAGTGGTTGAATCATTTATGCAGTCACAGCGTGTTTCGCAATCATTAGATTCAGAAAAAGATAAAGAAAAAATTAATCATGCGTGGTCAGATACGCAAATTTTGCTTGATGCATTATATAAAGAACATTCAAATTCATATTTAGCACCTTATTTTTTAGTCTTTAAATCTCAAATAATTCTTGATCGTGATCATAACTTGGATGCTGCAATTAAAGTTTTTGATGAAGCTTTGGTTAGTATTTTACGAAAAACTGAACTTGGTAGTTTGTATCATATGAAACGAATTAAAATGGGATTTGATAGCGCTGACGCAACAGAAAAAGAAAAATCAGTTCAAAAATTGATTGAAATAACTCAAAATCCAAAAGATCATGCGTATCAAGAAGCATTGTATCTTTTAGGCGTTTATTATATTTCTTTAGGTGATCATCAAAAAGCTCAACAATGTTTTTCAAAATTGATTGAATCTCAAGATGCAAAAGCGTTATTAAAATCACCATGGGTACTTTTAGCTCAAGAAAAATTAGGAATCAATTCTTCATCAAATGAAGTTGAGTCAAAATAATTTATGAATTCAAATAAAAACAGTTCAGTTCGTGTACGATTTGCGCCATCACCAACAGGACATTTACATATTGGGTCACTTCGTACAGCACTTTTTAATTGGTTGTTTGCTCGCCATCATGGTGGAGTATTTTTAATTAGAATTGAAGACACTGATTTGCAAAGATCAACACAAGAATTTGAAGATTCTTTGATGCAAAGCTTGGCATGGACGGGAATCAATTCTGATGAGCCGATATTGCACCAAAGCAAGCGTTTTGAAATTTATAAAAATGTTGCACAGCAATTGATTGCGTCGGGTAAAGCTTATAAATGTTTTTGTACCGAAGAAGAGTTGCAAAAAAAACGTGAACGAACTGTAGCGCGTCAAGATACCTATCAATATGATAAAACCTGTCGCGATTTAAACCCAGAGCAAATTCCTGCAAATAAACCTTATGTGATTCGATTTAAAGTTGAAATCGATGGTCCACAATTTGATTTTTCAGATTTGATTAAAGGTGACGTTTCTATTCCTTCAGAACAGATTGATGATTTTGTACTTTTGCGTACCGATGGAATTGTAACATACAACTTTGCAGTTGTTGTTGATGATGCAGAAAGTCAGATTACTCATATCATTCGTGGTGAAGAACATTTATTTAACACGCCAAAACAGATTTTGTTGTATCAAGCACTTGGGCATGCATTACCAGAATTTGCACATATTCCATTAATTTTAGGACCATCAGGTCAAAAACTTAGCAAACGTGATGGTGCAACTTCAGTAGTAGATTATAAATTGCAGGGATTTTTGCCACAAGCTTTATGTAACTATTTGGTTCGTCTTGGTTGGGCATTTGGTGATCAAGAAATTTTTAAACCAGAAGAAATGATTCAATATTTTTCATTGTCAAGTGTTCATCGCAGTGGTGCAAAATTTGATATGGAAAAATTAAAATGGATGAACAGTTGTTACATTAAAAAATTAAGTTCAGATCAAATTATGCATCTATTTTCAGTTGATTTGCAAAAAGATTTTGTGAAAATAACTTCTGATTGGACTGATCAGCAACGTGCGGCATGGATTTATTTGTATCAA
This sequence comes from Candidatus Babeliales bacterium, assembly GCA_017992075.1. Classification (GTDB taxonomy): domain Bacteria; phylum Babelota; class Babeliae; order Babelales; family Chromulinivoraceae; genus JACPFN01. The sequence goes on along the minus strand of JAGOPI010000022.1, from coordinate 12,183 downwards.
GATCGAGCAGCAACTTTGAAAGAGTTGTATGATTTAATCGTACAAGCATATTTCTTGCCAGTAACCTATGATTGGGAAAGTTTGCGTAAATTGATTGCAAAAGATGCTGTGATTATTTTACAGTTATTGCAACAAGAATTAAGCACACTTGAGTTTGAAAAAACGAAATTATTAAACACGATCAAGGCTTTTTGTAAAACGCATGATTATAAAATGGCAGACATTGCAGGACTTTTACGTTTTGTGTTGATCGGGTCACTTTCAGGACCTTCAGTGATGGATATGTTGGTACTTTTAGGATCAGTTGAAGTGCAAAAAAGAATTCAGGTTGTGCTTGCAGAGTTGTAATCTTTTCATGAACTGAATGTGTAGCGTAAGCTATTCAATGAAATGAAAAGATAGATCTTTCAAATGTATAAGGTTGGTGAATAAGGGGGAGAGTATGTCATCAAAAAGAGTTGGAGTCGTGTTTCCTGGGCATGGTGATCAATACATCGGTATGGGAAAAGATTTATACGATGAACTGCGCTTAGTTCAAGAATTTTTTGAACAAGCTGCAGGTACTGCAGAAATTAATTTTGTAAAATTATTATTCGCATCATCTGATCAAGAGATTTCATCAATTCGTTACGGTTACGTGGCGAATTATCTTTTTGAAACCTGTTTGTATGAAATTTTATATCAAAAAGGATTGCGACCTGATTTTGTTGCAGGTCATGGCATTGGAGAATATGCTGCGGCTTATGCATCACGATCATTATCTTTTGTTGATGGTTTGTACATTTTAAATAAATACGCACAATTTTATGAAGAATTTTTAAAAGATAAAGACCTTACAGTACTTCGAATTATTCGTGAATTTGATGTTGAATCAATTGAAGAATTATGTGAAAAAAAATCAACAAAAAAAGATCATGCCTATGTTTCTGCTCAAAACACATTGAATGCTTTTTATGTTGCAGGAAATTTAAAAGTAATTGAAAAAATTCAAGAATATTGTATCAAAGAGATCATTCGCAAAGTTCGTATTGTTGGTCCTGGTTATGGGATGCATTCTGTTTTAGTTGATGAAATTGTAGAACAATTAAAATTGTACTATCACAAAATTAAATTTAATGATTTACAAATTCCGGTAATTACCAATGTTGATGGTGTCTATGTTACAACTCCTGTAGCGCTTGAATCTGCAATCATGAGAAAAATTAACAATCGTATTTTATGGCTTGAAGTGATGAAGGGTTTTGAAGGTTGCGATGTTGTGATTTCTGTCGGGCCTGGCAATCAGTTGATTGAATGGTTTCAAGAATCCTATCCTGATAAAGAGTATCATCAAATTTCGACAATGAAAGATTTTGCAGCAATTGAATATTTGTTTGCAAAACCAGAAGCAGTGGCAGTTCAAGAAGTTGCAACAGAAGAAATTATTACTGAAGAAAAACCGACGCTTTTTGAAGCTGATGCGATTAATGAACAGCCAACAGATTTTGATGTTGAAGATGATGAGTAATTTTTTTCTTCGTTGTAAGTAAGAAAAAAATTATTGTTAGTTTTGTCGCTCATGCCGCGACGGGCACCCAAAGTATGGGTGCACATACTTTGGAATCATGCAGCCAGGGGAAACCCCTTGGCAAACCCCACGCCTCAAAGGACTCGATTCGCTTTGCGAATTTAAAAAAATTCGTCGGCTAGAATCTCGCACAACCGCTCGGCTTGTTCGGAACTAAGCATGGTCTTGGCTACCTTTTTCTGAAGTAATTTGAATCCTTGCCTTCCCAAGGATAGTATTTTATAAATTTTTATTTTAGGGTTTCCTTCATAGTTCCAAACACCGAAATTCGGTTGTGCCACTTTTTGACCAACCTGCCCGACGAAGCTTTAGCGAAGTAGGGAGGGCAAAAGTGGTCCTTTATTTCGGAGGGGATATTTAAGGGTCCTCCCTTAAACGCATGATTGTTAAGTATGTGCGAGCATACTTAACAAAAAGATTTGAAGGATTTTGATAAACAAAAAACAATTTAGATAAAGTAAGTTTTTATTAAAAGCTGCCGTGTCCGTCGAAGCCTTAGCGAAGTCGGAAATGCAATTCAAAAAAATATTATTTAATTAAAATAAAAGCCGGTGGCAAATTTCTTTACCACCGGTTGTACATGTTCTAAAGAGCGTTTGGTTTTTTATTTAATTTAAAACTAAAACGCTAGGTTTTTTAAACCTAAAATGAGAATTGCTTTTTTAGAAAGCAATACCGCCGTTAACACCAACGTTCCACATTTTTGCAGCTTCGTTTTTGTGTGTGTTAGGAATTTCAGCACCGCCTGTGATTGCAAGGAACGGTACATAGTCAGAGTCTGCCCATGTGTAACGAATTTCAGCCCAAGGTTTGCTTGTGTAGACTGAACGCGCACGTTGACCTTCAACATCTAATACATCTTCTGCTGTTTCAGGAAGACGGTTTGCAGCAGTTGTTGCAAGAAGAATTGTAGATGTTGCTGTTGCTGAATAAGCTAAAGATTCACCAATAGTTGCTGTTGGTTGACATAGGTCAATTGCTACACCTCCTGCGTTAAATGGTTGTTGACGTCCAAGTACTGCATATTCATTGTAGTTTGTTGAACCTGGGCATGTGCAATCAAGTGTTAATGATTCACATGTTCTGCCCCAACCTTCATAACCGATTTGCAAGCTCCAGTTTTTCCAGTGGAAATCAAAACCAAGTGCAAAGTTTCCTTCAGCTGCAAATGTTGACTGAACGCCAACAGTTGTAATGTTTACAGCGTTGAGGATTTCGTTTTGGAAAACACCAGGAATTGTTGCAGTATAGCGAGAAAGAAGCATATATTTAGAACCAGCACCGTTGTTTTTCAAATCAAATGAACGAACATATTTTGATTTGAATAAGTGGTACATTTTGCCATCAAAGAATGCTTGTGCCCATTTGTCATCTGATGAATCTGATTCCCAGAATTTCCAGTGACCGATAATTTCTCCACCAGCACCCCAGTGACCGTTACGGCCAAAGATAGGTTCAAACACGTAAACACCTTCAGCTTTGTTACCTGTTGGTGCACTAAATGTTGCAGCGATACCGATATGTTTTTTTTCATCTGCAAATAAGTTGTAACCAACTGCAAATTCAGGATCACCAAATTGTGCAGATGATGTACGTTTGCAATCGATTAAACCAAATACCATTGGTTTCAAGAATCCTGCAGATTTACCACCAGCAAAAGCTTGTGCAATGTTTTCATAAGGAGCTGCAGTTGCTGTTGACTGAGCTAAAGAACCAATTGGATATTCTTTAGTCTCAACAGTTTCAGTATATGATAAATGTGGATCGATGCTTGTTACACCAACTGGTCCGTGAGCTTTCAAGAAGAAACCACGTTCAGTTTTGTGTGCACCAACGTACAACAAGAAGTCAGCACCAACTTGGAATACAATAGGATTCAATTTGATTGAGCCGTCTGTTGTGACAGGACCAAGACCTAATTGATACACGTCAAGATCAAAGCCGCCTGTGTTGTTACCCATAGACATTTTGTTGCTATTGTTTGATGCCCAGAAAGGTAAAGAACCTAAATTTGTGCAGCATCCTGTAGATTCGTTGCTTGATGAGCATGAATTAAATGTGTGCATGTAGTCAAAGCCTACACCAAAAGCACCATGCCAACCTTCTTCATCGGATTGTGGGTACCATGCTGCAATTTCAAGCATGATGTCGCGTGATGCGCTTGCAGAAAATGCATGAGGTTGATACAAGTTTTGGCCTTGAGCGCAACCAGTTGGACATGAAGAACAACTTGCACTAGCAATGACAAGTGCTGTTGAAGATAAAAAAAGTACGGTTATAGATAAAAACCGCTTTAAGTTTTGATTCATAAAGCTCCTTAATTAGATCAATTCTTTTTTTGTAAATGTTTCATATTTACAGAACTGTAAATATTTTTAAGACGATTGTGTTGTTGTCTATCTCCTTTCTTTTTTGTAAGACATTTTTGATCAGTGCTTCTAGCTATGATATTTTCGATCATAATTCGACTTCATTATAGTACTTGAATTTGATTTTTGTAAAGTGATTTGATCGATCCAGTCTATGTTTGTAAATTGTTGACTTTCAATAAATATGAACGCAAAAGATCTTTTGACGATTTTATTAGATTTAAAAATTTTTTTTCATGTAAACTAAATGCGTTGTTGATGTTGTAGATGTATATTCAGGATTTTGTATGATTATTTTATTTTGGATTTTGATACAAATTATTGGTGAAAGTTTGCCGATAAGTAGTTCTGGGCACGTACAATTGATGTTGCAATATTTTCAGGCATCTTTTCAAAATTTTGAAAATTTTGATTTTTTATTGCATGGACCAACCATTATTATTTTGTTGAGTTGTTTTTTTACAACATGGTGGAAATTGATTTTTAAAAAAAAATCATTGAAAAATTTATTTTCTTCCGCATGCTTCATCATTGCCGCTGATGTTATCACATTCTTTTTTTGGAAATTACAACTGTCTAAATTACCATTTATAGAGCATTATTTTTTACCGATCGGTTTTTTTATAACGATAGTTTGTTTATATTTTTCATGGTATCAAAAAAATGAAAAAAAAGTTTCATGGTCAATGTATGATGCTATTATTTTAGGTATTGTCCAAGGTCTTTGTTTGCTTCCAGGAATTTCTCGATTTGCAGGTACCTATGCAGCAGGAATTTGGTTAGGTTATAATCGAAAAAATTCGGTTGCTCTTTCTTTTTTAATTCAATTTCCATTACTTTGTGCAGCTTTTTTTAAAGAATTATGTATGACGTACTATCAACCTGAAAGTTTGCAAAATTTTGTACAAAGTTGGATGATTGCGGCCGTTATCTTTGCAAGTTTGATCAGCTATGCCATATTTTGTTGGGTGATAAAGTTGATTGAACAAAATCGATTATGGTACTTTGCTTTTTATATGATGGTTCCTATGAGTTTAAGTTTGTGGATGGTAAAGGATGTTGTGACATGAAAGAAAAAATATTGGCCTACAGTTCGCATTATTTTAAATTGTATATTGCGTCTGTTGCAATGCTTGTTGCAACTGTTTTGGTTAGCATTAGTTTGTATTCATTTCATCCTGATGATCTTTCTTTTTTTTATCATGCAACGAGTGGAAATTGTCAAAATATTTTAGGATATTTTGGTGCAACAATTGCAGCAGGAATCGTATATCTTTTAGGTAGTATGGCATACGCTATCCCTGTAATTATGGCATCAACTTTAGTTTTTATGTTTGAATTTCAAAATTTTTCTGATCAAGCGGATCGTTTTTTTGGATTAATAGTAAGTACTTTTTTACTCAGTGCAATTTGTTGTTTTCATGCTGTTGGATTTTATGAATTTTCAGGACCAGGTGGAGTTATCGGTTCATTGATGATGAAATTTTTAGTAACATTTGATCATGCAATGCAGGGAATTATTTTATATTCATTGTTGATGGCCTCATCTATTTTACTGTTTCGTTTTGCGCATCTTCGTGTTGCATTATTTATATTTCATATGATAAAAAAAGTTGTTCATTATCTCATTCAGGTAGATAATGCCCCAGCACGTTTTGTGCGACAGCTTGCAGCAGTTGTTGCGGTTGCTTTCGGCATGATTTATAAATTTGTGCAGTGGATGTATCAAGTGCTCAGTGGTGCTGTTGTAAAAAAAACTGGTATGTCGATCATTCAATTTGAACAAGATGATGAAAACGTTGATCAACGAGTTGATGAAATATTGCAGGATCTTTTTGGACATGAAGCGCCTGTTGATGATTTAGATGCAAAAATTGCACAAGCACATCAAGCAATGCAGCAAGAACAAATAAATTCTTCAATAGCATCTCATGCCACTGAAATTAAATTTGAAAAAAAAGAAGCTTTTGTTGCGCAAAAAAATTATAAATTACCAGACATTGAAAAAATGTTGGATCATGGAAATTATGAACAAAATCATCATATTGATAAAGCAGAACTTGCCCAGCAGTCTGCAATTTTAGAAGAAAAATTATCGATGTTTGGCGTTACGGGAAAAGTAGTACGCGTACATCCAGGGCCAGTCATCACTTTATTTGAATATCGTCCTGAAGAACATATAAAATTGAGCAAAATTATTGGCCTTGAAGATGATCTTGCTATGGCTTTGCAAGCATTAAGTATTCGCTTGATTGCACCGATTCCAGGAAAAGATGTTGTTGGATTTGAGGTTTCAAATAAAATTCGTACACCTGTGTTGCTTTCAAATATTTTTCATAGTGCTGCATGGACGAAATTTAAAGGAAGCTTACCGTTAATTTTGGGTGAAGATACTTATGGAAATCATATAGTTGTTGATTTGGCAACGATGCCGCATGTTTTGATTGCAGGATCAACAGGTTCTGGTAAATCGGTTGCTTTAAATTGTATGCTTGTCTCTCTTTTGTGTTATAAAAAACCGCAAGATTTAAAATTAATTATTATCGATCCAAAACAGATTGAATTTACGGCGTTTGAAAAAGTAGCGCATCTTTTATTTCCGGTTATCACGGATTCAAAACGTGCAGTACCAGTGCTTAAATGGCTTGTTATGACGATGGAAAGTCGCTATGAACAAATGGCTGAACTTGGTGTGAAAAATATTTTTGAATATCAAAAATTACAAGCAACACGATCTGATTTGGAACCGATGCCATTTATTGTGATGATTATTGATGAGTTAGCAGATTTGATGATGACGACAGGTAAAGATGCAGAAACATTAATTGCACGACTTGCACAAATGGCACGAGCTGCAGGAATTCATATGATTGTGGCAACGCAACGACCATCAGTTGATGTGATTACAGGACTCATTAAAGTGAATTTTCCCAATCGAATTTCGTTTAAAGTTACTTCAAAAGTTGATTCACGTACTATTTTGGATGAAATGGGTGCTGAACGACTCTTGGGTAAAGGTGATATGTTGTTTATCGATGCAAAAGATCCACACATTCGTCGTGTGCATGGTGCGTATGTTTCAGAACAAGAAGTGCATTATTTAGTTTCACACATTCAACAGCAACAAGCGCCTGAATTTTTAGATATTTCTGATTTTTTTGCAACAGAATCGGATGATGATGGAGCATTATTTGAAAATGATCAGGCGTTGTATCAACAGGTGGTTGATATGCTTGTAGATCTTGATGAAGTTTCAATTTCTTTAATTCAACGTAGATTTCGCATTGGTTACAATCGTTCTGCGCGCATCATGGAAACACTTCAAGCGCGTGGTTTGATTATGCCAAGTGATGGTGGAAAAATGAGACGAGTTGTCAAGGATTGATTTTTGCATCTGGCTTGACAAAATTGCAAAAAAACGTGATCTTTTTTAAGTCGTTTATTCATTTAAAAAGCATTTTTTGTATAGATGGAGATTTTGATGCATATTGATGCACAATTTGTTGCAAAAGTTTTGCCAAATATTTTAATTCAAGGAAAATTTCCTGTTGATGCAAATTTTACGGTTGATTCTCGCACGGTGCAAAAAGGTGATGTATTTGTTGCCATTGTGGGTGCGCAGGTTGATGGCCATGATTTTATTGAGCAAGCTTTGCAAAATGGGGCAAGTGGTATTATTGCAAATAGATCTTATGAAAAAAGTTTAATGCAAAAATATGGTAAAGAATTTGAAAATAAAGCGATTGTTTTTGTGCCTGACAGTGCACAAGCATTAATTGATATTGCGCATGCTTGGCGCATGCAATTTAATTATCCAGTTGCTGCAATTACTGGTTCTGTTGGTAAAACAACAACCAAAGAAATTGTGCGCAATATTTTAAAACAAACCGATAAAAAATATATTGTTTCTGCTGGTAATCAAAATACTTTGATTGGTGTATCACTTAATATTTTAAAAATGAGAGCTGATCATCAAGTTGCAGTATTTGAATTAGGTATTGCAGAAAAAGGAAGTATGAAAAAATTAGTACAATTGCTTCGACCAAGTTTTGCTGCAATTACCTATGTGGGTCATGGGCATATGCAAGGTTTGGGAGATGTGTCAGAAGTTGCGCGTGAGAAACGTGAAATATTTTCTATGCTTTCTCTTGCTGATGTTGGGATTATTAACGGTGATCAAAAAGAATTGTCAGAAGTTTCTTATGCTCATCCGGTGATTCGATTTGGAAAAAAAACAACGAATCAAATTCAAGCTCGAAAAATTATTATTCATAATAATTCCATTAGTTTTATTGCAAAAATTTATCAAAAAAAATATGCCGTGATTCTTCCAACGGTGAATCAAGTGCGTGTAAATAATGCTTTATGTGCAATGGCTGTTGGTAAATTTTTGCAAATTTCAGATGAACATTTAATTCAAGGGATTTCACAACCAGTTGTTGTTGAAGGGCGATTTCAAATCTTACCTCACATTTCAGGATCAATTATTATTCATGATGCTTATAATGCTAATCCAGAAAGTATGAAAGCATCTCTTATGGCTTTTGAAGCATATCAAACGCCATTGAAAAAAGTTTTAGTGCTTGGTGATATGATGGAACTGGGCGCTCAAAGTAATTTCTGGCATCGACAATTGGGTAGAATGGCACGAAAAGTTTCAAATTTAGAATCTATCGTTTTAATTGGAAAACATGTTGAGTGGACTAAAAAAACAGTGCCATTTGGTGTTAAAACGATGAAGTTTGATATGATTGAAGATGCTTTTGATATCGTAAAAAGTATGCTTTTACAAAAGGATAAGGTAATATTATTTAAGGCATCAAATTCATTACGTTTTTCGCAATTAATTCAAAAGTTACAAGAAATTTAAAATTTATATCATTATGGAAATACAACCAGGTCATATTCCCGTTTTACTTGAAGAAGTTCTGCACTATGTAAATCCGCAATCGGGTAAAGTGTATGTTGACGTGACGCTTGGAGGCGGTGGTCACACGCGAGCAATTCTTTTAAAAGAACCAACTTGTAAGGTGATTGGTTTTGATTGGGATAAGTCAGTTTTACAAACAACAGGTGTAAAATTACAAGAAGAGTTTGGCGATCGATTTATACCAGTTTGGGGTAATTTTGCAAAATTAAAAGTGCTTTTAGAAGATGCCGGATATACATCAGTTGATGGTATTTTGGCAGATTTTGGAACGAGTCAAATTCAAATTAAAAATACTCCAGGATTTTCAATATATAAAGATGCATTTTTGGATATGCGCTTTTCATCTGCAATGTATCGTGTAACAGCTTATGATGTTATTAATCGTTTTAAGGCTGATCGCTTGGCAAACATTTTTTTTGATTTTGGACAAGAATCGCATGGTCGAAAAATTGCACGAGCAATTGTTGAACAACGTAAAATTAAAAAAATTGAAACAACGTTCGAGCTTGCAAAATTGATAAAAGATTTAACACCTGGTGATTATCATAAAATTCATCCAGCAACAAAAGTTTTTCAGGCACTCCGTATTTTTGTGAATCAAGAACTTGAGAACATTCAGTCTTTTTTACAGCATACAACGCAGGTTTTAGCCCATGATGGTCGTTTAGTTTGTATTAGCTTTCATTCACTTGAAGATCGCATTGTAAAACAATTTTTTAAAGATCGAAATAGCAAAAATTATGCAACGCGTTATTTCTCAATGCTTACAAAAGGTGCTTGTATGGCAACTCAAGCAGAGTTAGATCGTAATAGATCTTCTCGAAGTGCAAGACTCAGAGCAGGAATTCTTCGAATTTGATTTGACAAAATCTCTTTTGAAAGCTACATTTATTGGAGTAGTAATCAAGCTTTTCTAACAACAGGAGGAATCAAAAAAGGAAACCTGTCCATGTGAGTAGCATGATTTGGCTTAAGACAATTAAACATAAGGACCAGATAGATGAAAATTACAGAAGTTAAAGTCTATCCAGTACAAGACAGCGGTAGATTGAAAGCATATGCGACCATGGTATTTGACGATTGTTTTATCGTTAGAGATTTGAAAATTATTGAAGGCGACAATGGATTGTTTGTATCAATGCCGTCACGCCGTAGAAAAGATGGATTTCGTGACATTGTTCACCCATTAAATTCTGAGACTCGCAAATTGGTTGAAGATTCAATCGTTGAAGAGTTTAAAAAATCAGCCCTTGAAATTGCTTAAAAAATTCTGTTGGAGCGTGGCCAAGTGGTAAGGCACCTGTTTTTGGTGCAGGCATGCGGAGGTTCGAATCCTCCCGCTCCAACCAGAGATTAAATAAAAAAACCCGGAAATTAAATATTCCGGGTTTTTTTATGTTTAAAATGTTATTTTTTTAAATTCAGGAAATTTTATGAAACATATTTTATATCTTGCTTCAGGCTCTGCAGGTCGTAAAAAATTATTAATTGAAGCACAAATTCCATTTGAATTAATTTCACATACGGCAGATGAAACTCAATGTGATCTTTTGCAACCAATTGATGTAGTTGTAAAGCATTTGGCCCAGTTGAAAATGAAGTATGTTCAATTGCCTGTTGGTCGTGAAGAACAAGTTGTGTTTGTGCTGACAGCAGATACCTTAACTTTAAATTCTACGGGTAAATTGATGGGCAAACCAGTTGATCGTGATGATGCAGTTGCAATGATTTCAGATCAAAATCCAACATTGACGGGTACTGCTTTTTGTTTGGAAAAAAAAGAATTTAAAGATGGTATCTGGTATACGCAGCAACAAATTATTGATTATGATCAAGCCTGGTGCACGGTGCAAATTCCTCAAAATGCTCTAGAGCTATATTTGAGCAAAATTCCTTATTTAATGGTTAGTGGTGCTATTTCTATTCAAGGATTTGGTGAACAGTTTGTGAGTGAAATTCGTGGAAATTATTCATCAATTATTGGTATGCCGATGTATAAATTACGTGACGCTTTGCAAAAAATGAACTTTTTTTAAATTTTTGGTGGATTTGAAAAAATGGCAATGTTGAAATGTGTAGCGGAAGATGATTATATAACCCGAATTCGAAGTTAAAAAAAGCTGATTAAAATCATTTAAAATAGTAAACTCCCAATCAAAGTTTGCACACTATTGAAAAGGAGTTTCTAATGTTAACACAATTATACTGTACAATTGATGATTTTTGCAAATTACTTGAACAAGAACTTGGAAAAAAAAGATTGTTGGGAAGTGAAAAATCAAGAAATTATTTTAAAATTTCTTTAAGCGAAATCGCTACTATTGCTATCTACTATCACTATTCTGGCTATAAAAATTTTAAAAATTATTATGAAAAAAAAGTTAAAATTCATTTGAAAAATGAATTTCCTACAGCCCCTAGCTATTCCAGAATAGTTGAATTAAAACAAAATATATTTTGGTTCTTGGCATTATTTTCTCAAGCTGTTACTTCATCTTGTACTGGTATTTCGATAGTTGACAGTACTTCTTTGCAAGTTTGTCACCCACGAAGAATTTATCGACATAAAATTTTCAAAGGTATAGCTGAACGTGGAAAAACAAGCATAAAATGGTTTTTTGGATTTAAACTTCATATGACTATCAATCAATTTGGTGAAATTATTTCATTTTTTATAACACCTGGAAATGTGTCTGACGGAAATCAAGATGTTTTAGATAAAATCACAAAAGACATGTTTGGAAAATTGCTCGCAGATAAGGGTTATTTAGGCAGATTTAAAGATCTTTATGAACGTGGAATAACTATTATTCACGGACTTCGATCAAACATGAAAAATCAATTAATGTCGCTTTTTGACAAATTACTTTTGCGACAACGAGGTATTATTGAAACTGTTTTTGGCATTTTAAAAGAAAGTTTTAATCTTGAACACTCAAGACATCGTAGCATCAAAGGATTTTTTATAAATATTTTTACAACTTTAATTGCTTATGCTTTTCGACCTAAAAAACCTACTATAAATTTATCTAATTTTTGCTTCATGATGGATTAAATCTAACTTCGAATTCGGGTTATATAAAAAAACCGCAGCAGTGATTATTGAATTATTATTACATTCTTCAAAATTATTACTAATTGTATTTTCGCAGTCATACGTAACAAGAGAGAGCTTTCATTGTTTGAATAGTATTTATAGCAAATCTTAGTTGGCTCTAAAATTGTTTTTTTGATAAGCTATGTTCCATCTGAAAACAATTAAAAAGGACTTTAGATGGCAACAATTTATGGCTTAGATTTACGACAAAGAGTAGTTC
>JAGOPI010000021.1 GCA_017992075.1 Candidatus Babeliales bacterium | reverse complement strand
CAAATAAAAAAAATTCTAATGTTTGATCAATCTGTCGATATTTTGCAATGGAATCAATTACACAATTTCCCAAAAAATACGCAAGAAGCACAAAAGGAAAAGGATCTTTTTCTATCATTTGAACTATTTTTTTTTGATTACAATACAAGGTCAAAACAATAATGCTTGGAATAACAATTAAACGACATTTTGAAATCATTCCCTGTAATCGCAACTCTTCAACAACAGGAACAATATTATAGACTAAAGGAATATTTTCTTGATTTGATTGCACGTAAGTTACTACAAGAAGCAGTCCCATCAAACATAAATCAAAGCTAAATCGATTTTTTTTATAATTCATGATCAATTCCTTGTATCTGAGAAGCCAAGACACGATACAGTACTAAAATAGTCAGTCATGTAAGATATCATGACTTAAAAAGCTGAAGATAGAGCTAGGAATAAAATGACATACAAGCTGCAACAGAAGCTAATTTTTTTTATAGTAATTTTTGACATAGCACAAGCAAGTGATAATTCACTCAACAAATTCACACTATTGTCACGCGCTGATCAAGAAAATCAGACTGAAGAAAACAACATAAGTGATGATGAACAACTATTAATCGATTTAAGTTTAATCGCAAGTGATTTTTATAAAAAAATAATTGAAACAACGATGCTTTATTTTACCGGAATGCTACAAAGTTCTGATCAATTTCACAAGCAATTGATTCTTGAAACAAGTAAACATGCACTCTATGCAAGCCAAATTTTTACACAATATTTATCAAAATTACTTAAAAATCCAAAAGTTTCTTGGAAAACAAAAATAAAACGTTGCGCTTATCTTTCAACCTTTTTAATTGCATTTATTATTTGGATGAAAGAATTTTATAATCCAATGCAAAATAATATTCATGAATCATTTTCACCAAATTCTGATAATCATAATTATCACCATCAGTCAACTCATTTAGAAAAATTTTCACACTCACGTCCTCGTTAAATCAAGAAACCTTTTTAATTGCAGCTCAATGTTGAATCTAACGTGAAACTTGTCTTACGCAAGATCCTTGCTATAATTTTTATAATTATTTATTTAGCATGACGGAGATTGTCTATGTTTATCCTTTCTCTTTTTACAGTTTTGTATGGCGTTTTATGTTTACTTATTATTCTTTTAGTGTTGATGCAACGTGGCAAAGGTAACATGGGCATGGGCAACATGGGCGGCGGTAATCAAGCAATTTTTGGAAGCTCTGGCGGCCAAGATATTTTTCAAAAAATCACTTGGATATTTTTAATACTATTACTTGGCGGATCATTAGTTCTTTCAATTTTACGTGGAAAACAAGGCGCAGGATCATATCAATCTCAAAGCGCTCGTTCATCAATGCCAATATCTCAAGATCAATTTCCTGAAGAACTATAACGATAGTAATAAATCGTAAAAAAGGAGCACATGATTTCAGATTTTGTAAATCTTGTTGGAGTACATACTCTACAATTGTGCAATAACATTGGCCAATATGGTCAATTTGTATCTCAAACAATTTGGATCATGTTCACGAAGCGATTAAAAGTTCACAAAGTAATTGTACAAATGGAAAATATCGGTGTTGATTCATTTGTAATAAGTGTACTCACCGGAGTTTTTGCAGGCGCAGTACTCACACTACAAACTTATAATGCTTTTGAAAAATTTGGATCTGAAAATATGATTGGTCCAGTTGTTGCAATCTCTTTAACACGTGAACTTGGACCCGTGCTTACTGGTTTAATGGTAACAGGACGCAGCGGTTCTGGAATTGCTGCAGAAATTGGAACGATGCGTATCACAGAACAAATTGATGCACTCGAAACTTTATGCATCAATGTTTTTCAATATTTAATGATTCCTCGAGTGCTTGCAGGAATTTTAATTCTTCCTTTTTTAACTATGTTTTCTATGTTTTTTGGAATCTGGGGTGGCTATATAATTTATGTTTACTGGTTTGGACTCAACCCTATCGATTTCATTGATGGCATTAAAAAATTTTTAGAACTCTCAGACATCACCGGCGGCTTGATCAAATCAAGTGTTTTTGGATTTATTTTAACAACAATCGGTTCATTTTACGGATATTATACACGTGGTGGTGCAAAAGGCGTTGGAATTTCAACAACACAATGTGTCGTAATGGCATCAATTTTAATTTTAATATCAAATTACTTTTTAGCTTTAATGTTGTTTGAAAAGACATAATGATGGATAAAATTAAAATTGTGGGACTCAAAAAACGTTTTGATGAAGGTCGTTGGATTTCTAACGAACTCAATTTATCAATACCTACCGGCAAAACAACTTGCATTATCGGACAATCTGGTGAAGGTAAATCGGTACTTTTAAAACAAGTAATCGGACTGATTGAACCCGATGCTGGATCTATTTTTGTAGATGGTATCGATATTGTTCCTTTAACTGGCATTGCCCGAGAAAATAATTTCAAAAAATTCGGCTATGTTTTTCAATTTGCAGCACTTTTAGATTCACTTAGTGTTTTTGAAAATGTTGGCATCGTCGATTTAGAAAATGGCGAAGATCCTACAACCGTGCGTACAAAAGTTCAAGAAAAACTTTCTATGGTTAATTTACGTGAAGACACAATCGATAAATTTCCATCGGAACTTTCTGGTGGTATGAAAAAACGAGTAGGCCTTGCACGCACATTAATGGGCAATCCTGAAATTATTTTGTACGATGAGCCAACAACTGGCCTTGATCCTATCACTTCAGGCGTTGTACATGAACTGATTGCTGACATGCAAAAAAAATTAAATATTACTTCAGTTGTTATTTCACATGATGTTGAAATTTTTAAATTTGTTGATTATATTGCTTTACTTTATCAAGGAAAAATTGTCAGCGTTGTTGATGCTGCAACAATTTGGGAATCAAAAGATCCATACATTTATCAATTTATTCGCGGTTTAACAGATGGTCCAATTCATCAAGAAATTCCTGATGATAAAAATAAAATGTAATGAAATGATAGGAAGATTTTTTTATGCAACAACATGATTCAGTAAAACTTGTTGAACATATCAAACAAGTTAATCCAAAATTTGACTCTTTAAAACATGAAATTCATAAAATCATTATTGGTCAAGATACCATCATCACCATGAGCTGCATTAGTTTATTAACCAATGGTCACATTTTACTCGAAGGTGTTCCTGGTGTTGCAAAAACAACATTGATCAAAACAATTGCTCAAGCACTTGGCCTTACATTCAGTCGTGTACAATTTACACCAGATCTTTTACCTTCTGATATTGTTGGTACCCTTGTATACAATCCTAAAACAATGGATTTTGAAACAAAAAAAGGTCCTATTTTTGCAAACTTAGTGTTAGCAGATGAAATTAATCGATCACCAGCAAAAGTTCAATCTGCACTTTTAGAAGCAATGCAAGAACGACAAATTACTATCGGCTCAACAACATTTAAACTTGATGATCCATTTTTAGTTTTTGCAACACAAAATCCGATTGAAAATGAAGGGACATATCAACTACCTGAAGCTCAAGTTGATCGTTTTATGTTTAAATTAACCGTTACCTATCCAACGATGGATCAAGAACGAGAAATTTTAAAACGCAGCAACACAGCTGTTACCATTTATCCGGTTCTTTCACATAAAGATTTAGTGCATGCACGCGATGTTGTGCAACAAGTTTATATTGATGATCGCTTAATTCAGTATATTTTAGATATCGTTTTTGCAACTCGTGAACCTGTAAAGTATAATTTAAAAAATCTAGCGTCACTTATTGCTTGTGGAGCGTCGCCAAGAGCATCACTGGCATTACTTCAAGCAGTAAAAGCTCTAGCATTTTTAAACGGTCGTCACTTTGTAATTCCTGACGATGTTAAATTCATAGCAACTTCAGTTTTACGACATAGAATTTCTATGACCTACCAAGCAGCGGCAGAAGACATGACTACAGAAAAAATTATCAAGGCTATCTTGGATTCTGTGATCGTTCCTTAAAGTTTTCTTGACAATGCAAGGTTGCGGCGGGTATTTTGTTGTGAACCTTTCGAAAGGAAAAAAAGATTAATGAAACAACCATTGTGGGCTATTAATAGCTCTTTACTTTTCTTCTGTATTCTTGGACAATTGGTGTTTCTTTTGATCCAAACACCAATTCCACGCAAAACGTCCATTGAACCGGATACAATTCCTTTCATTAATAAAAAAATAAACAGTACCGTTGATATTGCAAAAATTTATGGTGCAAGCGATTTATTTGATACCTATGTTCCTATTTCATCATTGCCAAAAGCAATTGTTCCCGATATTCCACCAATGCCTGATGCTCCACATATAATTGCTCTCGCAATTCCTGTCGAAGCGCCAAAAGTTTTTATTGCACCATTACCAGTCATACTCAAAGGCGTCATGTACTTACATGATCGACCGGAACAAAGTGTTGCAATTATTCAATTTCAAAATTCAAAAGAAGAATTAAATTATCATACCGGTCAACTCATCAATGATGCGCAAATTTTAAAAATTTATCCAAATCGTATTATTATTGTTCGTGCTAATGGCCAACGTGAAACTTTATATTTGCGTGAAGATGATGCTGGAAAAGATTTAGCACAAGATACTGCAAAAAATATAGCAACATTCAATATTTCTATTAAAAATGGCATCTATCAAATTCCTGTTGAAACATTTATTTCAAACATTAAAGGACTTGGTCAATTTATCGATCTTATGCATTTAACAACTGTGTACAAAAAAGGTAAAAGTATTGGATGTCGTGTTGGCAAAGCTGAGAAAGATAGCTTAGCATCAAAACTTGGATTCATGGCTGAAGATATTATTCAACAAGTAGATAATTTACCAGTAACAGATATTGCAAGTCGCGTTTTAGTATTTGATCATACGATAAATAAAAAAATTGATGATCAAATTCATGTCCAAATTGAACGCGCAGGATCAACAACAACATTAAAATATGAATTAATTCATGCACCAGAAAAAAACAATGTCAGCTTAATGCCTCTTACAGTAAAAACTACCCCTACTGCAAAAACTACAGAATCAGAAACTCCTATTTTTGATCAACAAACATTGTATAATCTTGAAGAAGCTCGTAAAAAAACATTAGAACAAAAAGTAAAATTAGCACCAACAGCACATCAACTTGCTCTTGATGAACGTAAAAAAATGTTTGATGCTCGTCGTAAAGAATTAATAGCATCTGGACAAAACAGTTCAATAAATAATCATAGCGCGTTGCATAATTTTTCAGGGGCTAGGGGATAAAACATGAACATGAAAAGATTAACATTTACTTCGTGCATCGCATTAACCTGCATCATAAATCCTGATGATACAACAACAAAATCAAGAAAAAATACTATTTTTTCAAGTGTTGTAAAAAGTCCAGTATCAACTGGCAAATCAACGGTTTCAACAATAGATCTTTCTGATCCGATACCAAAATTTGATGAAAAACCTTTAGTCTCTGTTACAAAATCAACTCCAAAAATAGAAACAATCGAAGCCCCAAAATCTTTTGAAGTTTCAGAAAATTTACCAAAATTACATGATATTGCTCGACCAAAAATTACACCGAAACAAAAATCTATTGTTCCACAAAAAACAATCGTTATTGAAACTCAAGATGATTCTACATCAACTGAAAATTCATCTGAACCAATAACTCAAGCTCCAAAATCAACTGAACCTATAAAAGAACCTGGAGTTTTATATCAAAATCAAAGTTATATTGATGATGAACCTTCAACAGTTGCTTTTAATTTTGAAGATGCAAATTTATCAAATTTATTGTCCTACATGGAAGCTGTGCATCACATTAAATTTATAACTGAAGATATTATTCCAACAGCAAAAGATCCTAAAGGTGTTACTGGGCATAAAATTACATTTCGAACCAACAAAACACTCACACGTAAAGAAAGTTGGGACCTTTGTGTTACATTTTTGCACATTGCAGGCTTAGATGTTATTCCGATGATGCAATCTGGATTTTATCGTTTAGTTCCTCTAACAAAAGCAAACAATGAACCGATTCCAACGTACATTGGTGTCGATTGTGAACTATTACCAGACAATGATATGATCGTTCGTTATGTTTACTTTGTCAGAAATATTGATCCTGCAAAAATTCAACCTATTTTGGTCAAAATGCAAAGTGGTGCTGCAAAGTTAGATGTGTATGCTGACCTGAAAGCTTTAATTTTTACTGATCGATCATCATCAATCAAATCACTTATGAAAATTGTTAGTGAATTGGATCGTGCAGCGCTTCCTGAAGTTTTATCTGTTGTAAAATTAAAACGAGCGAACGTTAAAGATGTTATTTCTTTATACAAATCTCTTAAACCAACTGATGGCAGTGCAGGACAACCACAAAGGGTCTGGGCAAATAACAAAAAGGAATCTTCTTTAGAATATTTTCCACAAGATGTTGTTATGGTTCCTGATGAACGCACAAATTCTTTAATTTTACTAGGTACAAAAAAAGACGTTGCACGCATTGAAGATTTTGTAACAAAACATATTGATATTGCAATTGATCGTGATGCTCCACCAATATTTACCTATCGTTTGCAATATACCAATGCAGCAGATATGACCAACATTTTACAAAAAATCACCGAATACGGTTCAACTACTGATGCTGGAAAATATGGTGGCGTACGTGATGGTATAAAATATTTTCAAAAAATGACCATCATTGCAGATAAAAACTCAAATGCACTTATTATTAATGCAACTCCTGAAGATTTTGCAGCACTCAAGCCACTTATTGAAGAACTTGATGTTGCTCAAAAACAAGTTGGGCTTGAAGTTTTATTTGTTAAAGTTAGCGACATTGATATTAAAACATTAGGTGCACAAATAAGTGGTCCAAATGGTGCAAATTCAACAGTTCCTGGAGCAAGTCTGTTTGGTCCAACATTTATGCCAGATCTTTCTGCGCAAACTTCTGGTATTCCTGCAGGTACCCCAGTGGTCGTAACCAATGGTTCATCAACAACATCTGATTTTTCAATCAAATCAAGCTTGGCAAGTCTTTTGGGTAGTAATGTGCTCAATGAAACAGGATCAATTTTAGTAACTTTTGGAAAACCGATATGGGCAATATTTAAAATTTTAAAAACAATTACTTCAACCCATGTCGTATCAAATCCGTTTCTTGTTGTTTCAAATAATTCACAAGCAACACTTGAAAGCGGCCAAGAACGTCGACAATCATCAGGAACGGTTATTTCATCTTCTGCGGTTAAAGCAACAGGTCTAGTACCAGTTCAAGCAAAATTAACGGTTAACATTACACCGCAAATCAACAAAGACAATATTATTAATTTAAATATTATGGTTCAAAATCAAGAATTTAATGATGCTGCAACCAACAATGTAAACGGCGCTCCTCGTGATACAAAAAGTGTCCAAACTCAAGCATGCGTTGCAAATGGTGAAACATTGGTCCTTGGTGGAATCATGACTGAAAATTATGCTTCAAGTTCTGTTGGGGTTCCATTCTTAGAGCATATTCCAATTCTTGGTTGGTTCTTTAAATCTAAAACTCGCACAATCACTCGTGACCATTTCTTAATTTTCATTTGTCCTCGAATATTGGATCCTGTTGATAAATATGGACAAATTGATCCTTACACCAATTATAAACTCAATGAAGCTCAACAAAATATTGATTTGATTGATGAATCAGATTGGTTTACTTCAAGCAAAGATCCTGTACAACAAGCATTCTTTGGCTCTAAAGGAGAATCGAGAGCACTTCAAGAACTTCGTACTGGAAATAATTATGCAAATCGAGAATCAATCGATGGCAAAATTAACAGTAAAATATATAAAAAAGAAACTGCACGTAGTAAACGACTCGCAAAACAAAAGGAATTAAAACAAAAGAAAAATAAAAAAAATAAAAAAGAAAACAGTGATATGCTTTTTGAAAATCAACCGATCAATCGAATAAAAAATAATATCAGCAAAGGAGTGTCCGATGTTGCATGATATTTTAATTCCATCCCGTATCGGCACGTATTATCTACAACGCAAACGAGTACTGAGTTTTGAAATCACTCCAATCATGATTCAAGGTCTTTTAATTGAATTTATGGGCAATACGATTCAGATTAAAAATAAACAATCGATCATGCTCAAAGATCTTTCTGCACAAACACAAACAAATGCTTTAAAAAAAATTGCCTCCACGATTGGAAAATATGATGAAATCATTTCTATCATTTCCAGTTCTGCTATTGTTTACAAAGAATTAAAACTTCCGTTTATCGGTCGCGATGCACTTTCAATGATTGTTCCGTATGAAGTTGAAGCATTACTCCCTTTTGCACTTGAAGAATCAGTGATTGATTTTGTGATCACGAAAGAAAATTTTGAAAAAAAAGAATCAAAAATTTTAGTCGCTGCAGTTCGCATTCAAGATTTACAAAATCATCTTAATTTATTTGAAAAAGCAGAACTAACCATTGATACAGTAACAATTGATATTTTTGTACTGTATGAAATTTATAAAAATGCAATATCAACTGTACCACAAATTTCTGCACAATCACCAAAAATTACATTTGATATAAAATCTTCATCAATAGTTGGATTGTGGCACAAATTGTATGCAAAATTTGTTAATAAACCAAAAATTGATACACCCATTTCAACAGAATCACCATTGCAATATCAACCAAAAACTGCTGATCTTTTTATTGATATCGGATTTGATGTTGTTCGCACTTTATACTTTCAAGATGGAATTTTAACCGCAGTTCGTATAATACCAATGGGCATTTCAGATGTTGCTCAAGCAATCAGTCAAAAAACAGAACAACCTTATTTTGATATTGTTCAAAATATTTTAACAGAACAATCATTAGAAAATTTAAACTCCGCGCTATATGATGAATTAAAAAAAATATTTGAAGAAATTACACGTACTTTGCAATTTTTTGAAAAACAAGAACATACAAAATATATCAAACCTCATAAAATATTATTTTCAGGTTTTGCAACCAACATCAAAGAATTTCATGAACTTGCTCAAACTTTTTTTCAAAACAACATAGAAATTAAGAAAAGCTTTAATATTACAGAACGTTTAAAAATTATCGTAAAATCAGAAGATCAACATTTTTCCATTATCAACCTAGCATTAAGTTTATTCATGCATTTTGAACCAAATGTTAATTTTTTAAAATCTGTTGCTCAAAAAAATGATAATTCAATTTTAAATAAACAATTATGTATGATTATTTTTATGACTTTATTGTGCCTTGGAATAACATTTTGGCGTAGTTCAATAATGCTACAAGAAAAAGAAACTGCTTATAACGCCTCTAAACGTCAATTAGTTCAAGCAATTGAACAACGCATGCGCTTAGATTTACGTGGTGAAAAAAGTATTAAAACAATTTTAGAAAAAGCTGAAGAAAAATTGAAAACAGAAAAAGCATTATGGTTTGCATTTTCAGCTCAACAAGAACATTCAGTTCTTGAATATTTACAAGATTTATCAACACAAATTGATCGATCAGCTCTGGGGCTTCAAGTAAAAAATATGCATCTTGATTATGAAAAAGTCAGCATGTCTGGCAGCGTAAAAAACTTTGAAAGTCTTGATCTTTTTGAAGAAGAACTTTCAAGCTTACAACTTTTACAACTTCTTGAAAAACCACGTGAATTAACATTTACAGTTCAATTTAAACCAAAAGAAAACTAAAAGGATCTGCATGATATTTTTTGATTCTATTCGAAATTTTATTCGCAATTTGGATCGCAAAGAAATGCTGCGGTATGGATCTTTGTATGTTGGAATTTGTTTGATTAGTATAATTTCTATCATAATTCGTCATCAAATGATCAGTAACGAATGGTATCAAAAATTAACGCAACTCAATAAAATACGTAGTCAAATTCAACAAGTATTTACAAAATTTAATACCGTACAACAACAAAAAAATAAAGTTGACGAAGCTTTAAAGCAACATAAAAATTTTAACATTCAAAAATATTTTCAAGATCTTGTAAATTCTCAACATTTAACATCTCAGATAACTTCAAAATTTTCTTATGAAAAATTACCAAATGGCTACATTCAAGAAAGCTTAACAGTCAATTGTACGCAAATAAGCACGCAACAATTGTGCGAACTGATTGTTGCAATTGAAAATCAGCCATTAATGTATATTATTTCTGTTGATATTTCTCATATGGCACAAGCAAAAAAAATTAATGTCAGCTTGATTATTGGCACACTAAGAGCAGAAGAATAAGGGACATTATGAAATTTAAAAAACAGATATTTATTAAAAATGAAGACATGGATCCCCGCCTTCGCGAGGATGAGGAGACGAGCAAACTCTGTCGCGCCTATCCTCAAAAGCTTTTAAGCGAAGGATGGAATGATGAGGGAATAATGAATTTTAATATTTCTGGTTTTACAAAATTATTCAATAATAGCTGCGATGCAAAAACCATAGTTTTTAATATACATTTTCCATTCATTCTCAGTTTTAAAAAACAATTTTTTTCTGAACAAAAAAGTAACAACCGCTATTTAAAAAATGCTGCTTTAATTAATAAATTTATCCACTTATTCTCAACCTTAAAAAGACAAAATTTTTTAAGCAACGACCATAAAAAAATAAAACAAAAATTATTTCAATTTTTTTCAATACTTATCAGTTCAAAAACTATAGCCACACATCTAAAATCTATAAAAACTATTGCAACTGATAATCATGAAAATGACTTTACATCTTACGGCTCATCACAAACTTCAAATTCGCCCTCCCCTCATCCTCGCGCAGGCGGGGATCCATGTCTTCAATTCTTTTTTTCACTTTGCATTATCATTTTACTCATCAATCACTGCACACATGGCATGCTCCTTGACGAAAATGTACCTGCAGAATCACTCGAACATGCAAAAAAAATTTTAAATAAACGTAAAAAATCAATCTCTTCAATTTCAAGCGAACTGATTGAATTTAATTTTTCACAGTATCCGTTAAAAGATTTAATTAACGATTTTGCGCAAAAATTAAACATTAATGTTTTATATCCTGAAACAGAAACAGTAACCGCAACAGTTTCATTTAATGCTGGTAAAAAAATTACGATGAATGAAGCATGGAATTTTATAACCATGATTATTGAACAAGCGGGATACACTCTTGTCATGCGTGGAACAACCAGTTATGTTTTAATGGCAAATGCAAAATCATATCAAGAACCACTGCCTCTTTATATTGGCGTTGATTTCAATCAATTGCCTGACAATATGCAACGAATTCGCTACATCTATTATTTTAACAATATTCAAATTTCTGCAGTTAAAGCAAAATCAGATATTACTAATATTTTAGCAACAATACTTCCTTCACAAGATTTTAAAGATAAACAATTTATAATTGATGACGCATCAAATTCTATAATTTTAACTACTCGCGCAGATTTAATAAAAACAGCAATGCAGCTTATTTCAGTTTTAGATGAAACTGGATTCCAGCAAGCCGTTGAACTCTTTAAACTTGAACATACGCAAGCCACCGACATTGTAAAACTGTTTAAAGATGTTTTAGCTAGTAACAATGATACAAAAAAAACTAGTGGTTTTATAAATTTAGCAAATGGTGCTCGTGCAAAATATTTTTCAGACAATGTACGTGTTGAAAATTTAGATCCTGAAAGCAAACGACAACTCAACACCATCATTATTATTGGTAAAAAAAATGATATTAATGAAATTAAAAAATTTATAAAAAAATATTTAGATATTGCTCAAGAAGATGGCAACTCATTTTTTCATGTGATTGAACCACAGTGGGCATCATCAACACATCTGGCAAGCGTTTTAAATAATTTAATTCAAGCTGGTGGTAGTGGTTCTGGTCAATCAACAGGCAGTTTAAATTCAGAATTAGGCTTTGATCCTTATATCAAAATTATTTCAGAAACTGTTAATGCTGGACCAACTTCGTCATCATCAGAATCAGCACCAACACTTCAAAACACCTTGCAACGTGGCGCGAATAAATTGGTAATTGCATGCGGCACACGTGACTGGCAACGCATTGAATCATTGATCAAGCAACTTGATATTCCACAAAAACAGGTTGTGATTGAAGCACTTGTTGTTGATTTAAATTTAGAATTTATTCGTAAACTTGGTGCACAAATGCGTACGAGAGGACTTGTTTCTACTATTTTTCCAAAAAACATGCAGGCGCAAGCAGGACTGTTGATCAATAACGTAATTGCTCCTCAAAATCCAAGCGATCCTGATTATTATTCTTTGGTTGGAGATCTTTCAGATATTTTAAATCCTGATTGGCTTGCTTCTGGTAGTGGTACACTTTCAGCACCAAACACATCAACAACAATTAACAGTTCTACTCCAACAGGCAGTGCACCAAAAACATTTACCGGCAGCACGGTCATGATGCTTAATGGTGGCAAAGCTACAACCAATGGCGTTTGGGCATTTTTTCAAATGCTATCACAACATAATTCTGCAAAAGTGTTTACACGACCTGTGGTACTTATAAGCAACAATCAATCTGCAACGGTAACAAGTTCAATTACCAAAAATTTAACGGGTACCGTCACTTCTGGAACCAACCCAACTGTTAACTATCAACAAGTTACCGCTCCAATTACAATTACATTCACGCCACTCATCAGCGACAACAATAACGTTAATTTACAAATAGATCTTGATTTAAAAACCTGGTTTACACCAAATGATGCAAACTCTGGTGAACAAATTATTCGTCATTTAAATACGAACGTTTCCATGAAAAGTGGTGATGTTATTATTTTAGGAGGACTCACCAAAGATCAAGCGATCGTATCAAAACGTTCAGTTCCATTTTTTGAGTCTATTCCTGTTATTGGCAACTTATTTGCTTCACGCACAAAAGATTCAACCAAGACGCAACTGTTTATTTTAATTCGTTCTACGGTAAGTGCACCACGTTTAAATGGCGGTATGAGCAAAATTACAAAATCTGCATCAAATTTCATTGTTGATCAGTTGGCGGAAGTTGAAAGTAATTTTGCAAATCTAAAAGATCCTATTACCCGCTGGTTCTTCCATAGTGATCGCGATGAAACTGCATCAGAATTTTTAGAAGACAAAATTAATGATTTACAAAAAAATGATTATGACAATTCAAACGCCATTTTTGAATCAGCAAATTCAGGTCAGGCAATAAATAAAGCAAATCGTCATGATGAAATGAAAATTGGGTGGTTTAGTGACCAAAAATCTGATAAAAACTTTGCTAGCCAAGCCTCAACTGATACAACGAAACAAGATATTGATCAATTAAGTAAATTGCTCAAAGATATACAAAATCCCTTTACTTCCTACACCCAATTGTAATAAAATTTATAAAATGATTCTTAATAATATAGGGGATTTTTATGAATCAATTCTTAAATTTCAAATTTTTACTTTTTGCGTGTTCTATAATGGCTTCAAACATACAAATTTGCGAAGAAAATATTTTACACACAACTAACGACCTAGAAGAAGCAAAAAGATTTCTTGAAGCAGGTGGTGATATTGAAGCACTAAATGGATATAGCTACACTCCATTGTTAGCACAAAGAAAAAATCCTCAAATGCAACTTTTTCTTATGGCAAATGGCGCTAATGTACACGCTCAAGATGATATTGGCAGAAATCTTTTATTTTATACTATCTACCCAGAAATAGCAGAGGATCTTATTAAGAGAGGTGCTAATGTAAATGCTAGAGACGCAAGAGGCTATAATCCTTTATTCACAAATTCCAACCTAAAAACAGTAGAAGTTCTTCTTGCCAATGGTGCTAATGCAAAAGCTAAAGATATGCTTAATTTTAATGCTTTACATACACAAAGAAACTTTGAAATTGCAAAATTACTCATTGAAGCAGGAGCTGATGTTAATGCTAAAGGCTTTAATGGCGAAACCCCTTTACATAGACAAAATTTTGAAATTGCAAAATTACTCATTGAAGCAGGAGCTGATGTTAATGCTAAAGACATTTTCGACCGTAGCCCCTTACATATTCAACGTCCTAAAATCATAGAATTACTCCTTGAAGCGGTTGCTGATATTAATGCTAAAAACGATAAAGGCGAAAGCCCTTTACACACACAAAAAGATCCTGAAAGTGTAAAACTTCTTATTAAGGCTGGTGCCAATCTTGACAATAAAGATAAAACAGGCAGAACTCCTTTAGAAGTACAAGAAAAACCTGAAATTGCAAAATTACTCATTCTAGCAGGAGCAAATACAACAGACGTTAATATATTCACAAAGAATCATGATTTAATAAAAAACTTTTTAAAATACGCTTCAGAACACGCTTTTAATTTAAAAAACAAGATATTAGGCAAAATGTATTTCGGTGAAACTCTATTTGACCTTACTTTAAAAAAACATTATCAAGATTATCTTGATGGATCCCCACAAGGCCTAGAAGAAGTGTTACTAAATCCCTCATCTCCAAATAAATTTAAACTTTATTTTAAACCCAAATTTATTAAAAACGTTCAAAAAAATAAAGAACTACGAGAAAAAGAACGAGAAAAAGAACGTGCAATTTATCGAGAACAATTGAAACCCGACAATCTTCTTTATTCAAAACAAACTAAAAAAGAATATGGCTTATAACATATCGTTTTGATTACATATTTTATGAATTAACTTTTCAGATAATAATCGCAGCGCTTGGTCATATTCTTCATCAGAATATAAATCAATGCTGCGATTTTCTTTTCGTTCTTTAATTTTGCAAATTACTTGAGCAATCGCATCAGCCAACGTTGTTACCAAT
>JAGOPI010000020.1 GCA_017992075.1 Candidatus Babeliales bacterium | reverse complement strand
TCTTTATTAATGCATGTTTTATAGCATTGATTTTTGCACATGTGAAAATCTCCCTTTGTTTCTTTTGCGAGAATTTAGGGAGATTTTATTACTTTTAAATTGAATTGGCTAATTTAGGGATAGGCCCTTAATTAATGAAAAAAAGGGAAAGAAAATACAAATTCTTTTTGATAATTATGTTGATGCATTTCGATATACTAATGAAAGTTTTTATTTGAAAATATTTGATAACTCATCTCAAGAAAATAACAAAGATTGTTATGCAAACTGGAGTTTTTTTAAAATTGTTAATTCTGAGTATCTTGCTTGGCTTTCAGAGAAATCTTGTACGTGGTCAGATCAATTAAAATTTATACATTTTTGTATTGTTGGAGGGGATGAAGTTATTGATATCGTTACTAATTATGAACCAAAAGTAACAATCATGGATTATATTCCAGAAGCAAAAAGCATCGCATGAATTTTAATTTTTACAATACTATTTAAAAACAAAAACTGAAAACATATGGATTTTTATATGAATTTAAAATTTTATTTTACAACTTTGATATTACTGTCTCCAGCAACACAAACACATAGTTATTCTTTAGAAGAAGAATTTAAAAGTTTTTTTTATGACAATAGACAAGTAGATCAAGATCGACGAGTGCTTTTGGCTCTTGGATGTTCGGTCGCAGCTATAAGTTATTTTGGGTATAATTATTATAAAAAATTTCAACAAAATGATTATTTAAGTTCTCCAAATATCACTGTTAACATGAAGGATGCTGATGGGTACACTCCTTTACATCAAGCTATTTTTGATAGATCTGTATCGAAAGTAAAAAAATTATTACAAAAATGTGCCAATACTGAAATAGTTGATCATTTTGGGACATATCCACTACATTATGCAGCTTTTTATGGTGATGCTGAAATTGTGCAAGCTCTGTATGAACATGGCGCAAATATAGAATCAAAACTTAAATGTGATCAATCAACAGCGTTGATACTTGCTGCAGATAAAGGGCATATTCAGGTTGTGCAAAAATTGCTTTCATATAGGGCAAATGTTGATATGCGCAATTTAGCACGAATGACTGCGCTTTGGTATGCAGTTAGTCGTGGTTTTGTAGAAATTGCTGAAATGTTGATTGCTGCTGGGGCTAATCTGGAAATAAAAGAACCAACGCAATTATTTACCGTTTTGCATAGTGCGGTAAATCTTCAAAATGTGGCAATGGTCAAACTGCTTTTAGCTCATGGTGCGGATGTTAATGCAAAGATAATTAATGGCGTTACTCCGTTAGCAATGGCATTTGAGTTAGAAAATCATGCACTTATAAAACTACTTATAGCATATGGTGCAGATGTGCATGAACTCATGGATGATGGAATGACGAGTTTACACGGTGCTGTTGCGTTAGATTCTGTTGAAATTGTACAAACAGTTCTTGATTACAAAGTTGATGTGAATGCAAAGGCACAAAGTGATGGGACAACGGCATTGCATTTGGCTATGTATGGATGCGATATAGAAATTGTAAAGGAGTTGCTGATACATGGTGCACAAGTAAATGCTGTTGATAATGATGGTGATACACCGCTTCATCTTGCCGTTAAGCGTTGTTACAATGAAGATATAATTTCAATATTGCTTGAATACGGCGCTCATATCAATGCACAAAATAATGATGGCAATACGCCGCTGCACCTTGCGGTTTTGAAAGGCTGTGATGATGCAATGTTAATTTTACTAGAAAATAAAGCTAATTTTACCATTAAAAATAATGCTCAAAAAACAGCGCGTGATTGTGCATTGGATGAAGGATTAATGCCTTTACATTGGGCTGTGCTAAAGCAAGATTTTAAAGAAATAGAACAGCTTCTTGCACAAGGTGATGATATTAATGTACAAAATCTTTATGGAGCAACACCGTTACATTTTGCATCAGAATTGGGTTTGATTGAAATTGTAAAATTTTTAATTTTACAAAATGCCAATATTAATGCAGTTGACGTACATGAAAACAGTTCATTACATTGGATAATTCGATATGGCATGAATAAAGAGTTTGAAATAGTTAAGGAATTAATTGCAGCAGGCGTAAATATTAATGCAATTACCGATCAAAATGAAACAGCTCTTGATTGTGCTCTTGATCTTAATCTTGATAAAGAGATCATTGATTTATTAAAAATGCATGGCGCAAGGTTAAGCAAATAATTTATTTTGTTTCTGCTTGCAATAGCGTTTCCATTTCTTCTTGTTCTTTTAAAACATCAGCAATGGTTGAAGCGTAAACATGTCGAATACAAAATGTTGACATATCTTCAACGCTGCAACCAGGAATAGTTTTTAAATGATCAAATTCTTTTTTAAGATTTGAATTTTCAAGACCTAAGCCCTTCCAATCGATTTCAGCTCCAGTGATAAATTGGGGATGCTGAACAAATCCAGCTAAGATAATTTTTTCAATATTTGTTTTTTGAATTTTTTGTTTTGTTTTGGAAAGACAAGAACATTGTTTATAAAATTCTTTGGAGATTAAAGTGTTGTTTATTGGTATTTTTAATAATTGTTTTAATTCTTGAAAGCTTCCATTGAATTGATAACCTTCAATTACCATAATAGTGTTTTTTTTGGATAAAATATTGAAATGTTTTTTTGTAAAATTATTTTGTGTAGCGCTATATAAATTATGAGTTTGTGAAATTACACCACCACATAAACAAAATATAATTTTTTTTTCTAAAAAAGATTCTTTTTCTTGCTTCATTTTTTCAAAAATAACTTTAAAGCTTGGAAAAAATGCTGTCATTGATGAATAACCTTTATTAGCGATTTGACCCAATATTTTTTGATTTTCTTTAGAGCAGTAGGCTAATGCTAGTTGTTTTTCATAATTAATAGTAAAAAGTGAAATTTTGTGTTTTGCAGAAATTAACATTTTATTAATTTTTTTGTGTGTGAGTAATGTTTTTTCAATAAATGGTAAATGTTTAATCGTTAATGGTGAGCATAAATAAAAAAGGCTAATAATATTAATTGTTTCAGAATTTTTTAAAAAAATATCATTTTCATTGAGTAATTCTTCAAGGCTAATGTTTATTAATTTTTTTGTTAATGTTTTTCGTTCTAGGTGATTTAATTTTTTGATGTTTTTTATGAAATTTTCAATTTTTTTTATTAATTGTGGAAGATTTTTTTTCTTCTTTTTTAAGTTTAATGAACAAAGATTTTGATTTTTTATTAAATCTAAAACAATAGAAGTTCTTGTTTGACATTTCCAATCGCCTACAGAGCTATCAAAGTTCTGTAGGCGATGAAAAATGAAATTTTCAATTGCTTGATTTATAATGTTTATTTCT
This sequence comes from Candidatus Babeliales bacterium, assembly GCA_017992075.1. GTDB lineage: Bacteria > Babelota > Babeliae > Babelales > Chromulinivoraceae > JACPFN01. The sequence goes on along the minus strand of JAGOPI010000020.1, from coordinate 12,149 downwards.
AATAAATATACATATAATTCTTGTATTAATAGATCTATCTTTAAAATATTATGTTTTTTATTAGATAAAAATTCAACATTTTGAATAGATGTTATTGATTCGTTCATTTTAATGACTTAGCTTATATTTTAATATAATTTCAGTAGTTAAGTATATATCAAATGCTGGATCAAAATTGCTACTTTTAAGATTATAGGCTTTGATAGATTTTTTTATGTTTTTAAAAGTTAATTCACCTAAATATTTTTTTTCTTTATAAAACTTAATAATTAGATTTTTTTGTGATTTTGTTTCTTTATCATTTTTTATAACAGAAATTAAAGAAATTCCATTCATCCAATCTGCTAGGGTTAATTTTTGTAAAAATGATGGAGAGTTGTTATTTTTTATTAAATTATAAGTGGCGTAAGAAGAAATGTTTCGTTTTTCATATGCTTCTATATATAAATTTTCAATAGGTGGTTGTTTTGTAAATTCTATAACATGTTGAAAAGTTTTTTTATTTTTTCTAATAAATGGCAGTGCTTTTAATGAAAATTGTTTATTTAATTTTTGATATTGAATTTCAAATTTTTTAGATGGTGAAGATTCGATATCTTTATTAAATTCTAATGTTGATCCTGACCATTTTTTATTATTAGTAATAAAATTTATTTCAATAGAATTGAATGATGTTATGTTGTATAAAGTTTTTTTAAATAAAATAGTATTTTTTTTATTTGTTATTGTAAACAAAGTCTTATTGTCGTCGATTTTTTTTAAATCTGCAAAAACAATAAATTTGTTTAAATTATTTAGATTTGGAATTGTGAATAAATGGAATTGCTCATAAGGTATTTGGTATAAATTATTGAAATTGCTATTTAAGTTTTTCTTTTTAAAAAAATTATTATTAATTTGACATGTACAGTTAATAATTGCTGCATCTTGAGAATTGGCGATAATTTTGTCTTCAGCATTTTGAGAGCTATTAATTTGATCAATGTCGAAAATTATTTTTTTTGATGCTTCATATACACTAGAACCTATGATCCATTGTGCATCAAATAATGTTTTTCCTGATTCTAAGATTGAAAATAAATCTATAACAATTCTACATGCTTTATTTTCATCAAAACATTCTAAAGTTTTAAAATATTCAAATGAATTACCAAAATTGTTTTTATTTATTAATGTTGAGCTTAAAGCTTTTAAATATATCGTGTGTATGATCATCCAATAAGCTTGCAAGGTTGATGGAGTGTTGGTTGGTGTTTTCCATAAAAATTCAGGAATTATGAATAGCGGTAAATTGAATTTTAGATTTGTTTTTTTATTTGGTGTTAATAATGGATTAATGATTTGAACAGAAATCATAGAAGGTTGATTTATTATTGTCGGTTCTGTTGAATTTGTTTGTGACGTTGTATCATTAATTGGATTAATTTGTAGCGTCATTAAAAATGGTCCTGAAAATTCTGTGATATCAAGAGCTTGAATTCGTTTATTCATTTGTGTATTTGTATTAATTGATGTTGGCAAATTAGTTAAAACTAAATAAACATTATTTGGCTTGGCAATGTATCTTGCAGCAGTTGGTTCTCCGTTCATTAAAAATATATCAGGTTTGGTTGAGGAGATAGGTTCTAAGCTTGCAAGAAGTTCGGACCCAGTCATCAGTTTGATAGAAATAAGCCAATTGTTTTCAGTTCCATTTTCAACAATCTCAAAATAATTTGATGTCGTAGCAATCGTGCTTTTTGTTGCATCAGCGGAAGTTTGAAGAGCTGCGGTGTGTAAATTAACTTCATTTAAGCCGGGGTTGAGTTGGCCGATTTGAATCGTTTTTGTACCATCCAGTGACGTTTGATTGATGGAAAATTGGGCATCGGTGTTATTTTGGATGTTGACGATGATGCCCATGTCGCGGCAGTCACCTTTGAATTGAACGGTGGGCGTGCCAGAAACGTCGGTGATTGATGAAATTGAGCCGAGGCGAATGGTAGCGTCACGAAGGTGGGTTGTTGTGTAATTAAAATGAATTTGGCTGTCTGGGTCATTGGCAAGCTTGGGAAAGGTTGCCGGGTTGAGGTAGGCTGCCATGAGGTTGAAAAAATTGGTAGTTAGTAATGTTTTTAGGTTAGCTGGATCTTGGATCAAGCCTGGGATGACGGCAGAAGAGTCGGCAGTGGCACTAGAATTTGCATCGTTTGCTTGTAAAAATTTTTCATACAGTTCTTGCCAGCCAGCTATGATTGCAGGAGACATTTGGGCATTTTGAAGTTCTTTAAGGTAAGGAACAATTACATGACTGGATCCATTGTTTTTGCTTATCGCTACGTTGGGCTTTGCTGTTGATCTGACCGGAGCAGTATGAGTATTGACTGAGGTTGTGGAGGTCATTGTTTTTGCTGCAGGGACTGTTTTTGGTGCCGTGTCTATCGCAGCTTTAACATGCTCAGAGGGTATATTTTTAGATTGTGAAACTGTTTTTGCTGTTGGTTTGCTCAACGTTGGCACTATGGGAGTTTTTTCAACTGCGCTAAACAGAATGTTTGAGCTAAAAAATGTAGCTGTGAGTGTTAAAAATTTTATCAAATTCATAGAATTAAAACCTTTCAATAAAAGTCATGCGAAATGGGATGCATTTCTTTCAAGCTCATACTAAAATAATTTTTGGATAAAGTTCAAATTTTCTTTTTTTTAATTAAAAGTTTTGCATTGTTTTTTTAATCAAATTAGTTATTCTTGAAATCACTTTATAAAAAGTTCAACAAAAAGATGATCATCTTTTAAAAAAAGCAGATGTTTGTGATGATGTAAAAAAATTAATTGTTATTCTTGAGCAATTTACAATTTTTTTATAACCATCAATTATCAAGACACAAAAGAGATTATCAATTATTCAGCCACAAATAAGCAGTTCTTATTAAATTTCAAAAAACCATATTATTTAAAATCTTATTACTCAAAAGAATTTTTATGAAAATACATTTTCGTGCGCAGCGATTTGTTTCTGCAATATTTTTATTATTGTCATTTCAAGTTGCATACAATGTATCTATTACAAGAACAAGAACGAGAAGATCTTCAAGTTCAGATGATAGTTTTTCATCGCGAAGTTCTGATGATAATTCATCATCAAGAAGATCATCTGAATCATCTTCAAAAAGTAACTGTAAAGAATCTCAAGAATCAAAAACTGTAGCTGTTGATTCTTGTACTGTGACAAAAGAAGAAATAGTTACTCAACAAAAAACAGCGTGTTCATCTTCTGTAAATTTGAAAAAACAAGATGATGAAGAATATGAAAAAAGAAGAGAAGATGATTATGATCGGCGACAACAAGAAGAGCGAAAAAGAAAAGAGGATGATGAAACCTTTGCAAGATATTGGGAAGAGCATGATGCTGCTGCACGACATGTAGAAAAAATTCGACTTGAAAAAGTTGAATTTGAACGCGCTCAGCAAGCAAAAACTGTAAATATTGATACTTCCGCATTAGCTCAAGAAAAAATTAAATTTGCACTAATTGAGAGTGTGCCATTAAAGCAAAATCCATCAAAGTTAACGGATGTTCAGTTAAATGTTCAAGATGAATTAAATGATATGTCTGAGCAAGAAAGTTCAGAAAGTGTTGATGAAACGATCAAGGTTTTTATTCCAACGCGAGAATTTTATGAAAATAATAGAGAATATTTTGCGACGACTAAGGATATAGCAAAATATCCTATTTTTATTCCAGAAAGTTTTAAAACTAATAAAGTATCATTGTTGGCTGTTTATAATCATTATTTTCATGGTGAAAAAAGTACAGGCTTTTATTTTTCACCTGATTCAAATTTTAATAATTTTTCTCCTGATCCTCGTGATCCAAAAAATAAAAAATCTTTACAACAAGATCAAATAATGACGATTATTGCGACAGTAGCTGGACAAATGTTAGGAGTTGCAAGGTATGCAGTTGTTGCTGGAGAGGCAGGAGTGACAATGACATTTGCAGGACCTTTGATTCCTGTTCTTGTTGGAACAGTTATTGTTGGATATGTTACGACTGTTATAATTCCTGGATTGAAAGATCCTGTTCCTGTTGTCATAGATCCAGATATAAAAAATATGACGCAAGAGCAACGTGAAGAGTATTTAAAAGCAAAAAAACTATTGGATGATTTTGAAAAACAACAAAATAATTTAAAAGTTGCAAAAATTGCAAATGATGGTGCTTTTAAAAATGGTATTTGTACGGGGTGGAGTGATGAAAAAATAATAGATTTGGCGCCAGTTGACCCAATATTAATGTATAAACATGGTTCTTTGCAGCGAGCATTAGATATTGCAATCTCTATACCTATTAGTATTACAAAATCTAATCCTTTGACTGTTGCAAAATTAGTTAATCCTATTGAAAAAATTGTTTTTTTTGATGGAAAAATAATTAAATTTAAACAAGAATCGGGAAAATTTGGATTAACAAATAGTTATAAAGCAACATTGGTAGAGGATATTGGTCAGTTAACTAAACAAGATGAAAAGATTTTACGTGAGACTTGGGGTTGTAAAGCTAAGAAAAATCTTAATGAACAAAAAAAACAACAACAAAATAATGCTAGTAAGACAAGTAGTGGTGGTCCTGGTCAAGATCCAAATGATCCAAATGAGAATAAAGATAAGAAAAAGCAGCCAAATGGAGAATATGAAAGCAATCCTAAACATCATCAAAATACTCAAAAAAACATAGGAAAAGAACCTCCAAGGCCTATTGAAGCACTTGGAAATTCATTATATGTTGATGAAAAAACAAGAGTCGCAATCCAAGATGAAAAAATAGTAATATTTAGAAAACATGGAACAACGGTTGATGGTATTCCTAAGTATCATTCATATATTGAAAATGATATTCATAGAGTTCAAGAAGCAAAAAAAGTTTTAGAAAAATTGGGATTAATTAATCCTAAGAGTGGAAAGGTTTTGAAAAAATGAAATTACTAAATATAACAAAATTTATGATCACAGATAAAAGTTATTTAAAAATCAGTAACGATTCATTACCAATTGAAAAACTCAAAGAATCTGAAGATTGCTTGGAGTGTACCTATATAGATATTGCATATGTAGATGAAGAAAATAACATTAATATACCATTTGGGTTTCAAGCTACAGGATCCTTTATTAGCAATATGGCAATATCTGATTATCTTTCAAAGAGGTTAGAAGGAAAAGCGATTTACGATAAAAGTGTTAGCGGTGATTTAGGGTTTTTATATAACCAATATTGCGAAGAGCTTATAAATTTTTTTGTAGGATTTGATTATTCTTTTATTGCAAAATTAGACAGAAAAGCAGGAACTGCATTTGAAAGTTGGCTATACAATGATAAAAATGGAAATATTATTTTTGAAATAACTCCTTTTTATCCCTGGAATGATCCAGAATTAGAAAAAGATCCAAGACGAGTTACATATAAAAAATTCATGAAAAATTATAAACCTATTCTTCAAACCATTATTCCAAAAGAAAGTATTAAGCAATGGATTAAGCAGGGAAAAGAATTAAATACATTATGGTTTAATGAATAAATATAAAAGACTTATAACGTATGGATTTATTCAAAAATTATTAAATAATGAAATGATACTTAATAAATCAGTTACTGGTGATCCTGGTGTTGAATGGAATAAATATCCTCAAGGGATACGAGGAACAGATCAAACAAATAAATTTTATTTTTTTGGAAATAATCATAAACAAGTGCCGCCATATTTTGATGGTTGGATGTACAATGATTTAAAAGGAGATGTAATTTTTGAAATTACTCCATTTTATCCATGGCATAATGAAACAAAAAAGAATCATCCAGATTTCATAACATATAAACAGTTTGTGAAAAATTATAAACCAGTTTTGATAACTACAATTTCTAAAAAAAAATTGAAACAATGGCTTGGTCAAGCGAAAGAATTAGAAAAAAAATATTTTTCTGAGTTTGACTAATTGTAACGTTAAAAAAGGAGAAAGAATGGATTTTTCATATTTTATCCAGGGATATTTTTTAGGATTTTCAGTTGCAACTACGATTGGAATTAGCGGCGTTTTGTGTTTGCAAAATATGATGACAGGGCGTGTGTCTGTAGCTTTAATTTCAGTTCTTGCAGCAGCGATGGCAGATGCTAGTTGTGCAATGTCGGTAGTTTTTGGTTTACAAGCAGGTCAGCAATTTTTGCTTGCACACCAATCAATTTTTGGTGTCATTACCGGCTTGTTTTTATGTGGTCTTGGAATTTCTAAAGTTGTCGGCGCGCTTAAATTTGAGCCGATGCATCAAGAAAATACAAAAATTGTATCTGCATTTTTTTCAATCTTTTTTTTAGCAATCGTTGATCCTGTTACCATCATGGATTTTATGGCTCTTTGCATGGGGTTAACGTTAGATTTTTCAGTTACACGTCATGCGGTGCAATTTGTAGTGGGACTTTTTTCAGGATCTTTAACCTGGTGGAGTTTATTGTGCTGCGTTTTGCTTTATTTTCGGCAGTCGATACCGTTGTATATTTTTCAAAAAATTCAGCAAGTAGTGGGCTGTGGTATTTTTGGTTTTGGAGTGTGGACGTTGTTCACCCATATTTAAAGGCTATTTGAAATTCGTCCAGAAGTATAATCTCCTATTGGTCTTGATAACATAAATTTTAAAATATTATTTTTTAAAAAAATCCTCATGTAAAACTGGGGATTTTTTTTGATCAATTTTAAAATATTGAATGGGCATGGTTATTGTTGGTAAGGTTTGATTAAGGTTGGGTTTTGAACAGGGGGGGAATCATGAATCAAACTTTCAAAATTTTAATGCCGGTTGCATTTTATTGTTCTTACAGTTTTTCTATGAATCATGAACTGTTGAAAAATGATTTAGAATCAAGTTTAGTGAGGTCAAATTCTCAAGAAATTATGTATCCGTATCGCGATAATTGCTGTGCTCTTTGTGTGCGGCAGATTGTTGCAGATGATGGTCAAAACGAAGAAGATTTAAGACCTTCAGAGTTGTATCGTTGTTTGCGAATCGGTTGTGCTTTGTGTGCCGGAACTGTTGTAATTTCAACGACTTTTGTTTGGTTTTTTATGCATCAACACAAAGATAACGTGTGAAATGTCGCTTGAATAGACACAATTTTGAATTTTTGATATGATGTAGCAATGTTGTTATCAATTCATTTCAAGAATTTTAAATCGTAAAGACTTTTGTTATGTCAAATAGCTCTCATATTCGAAATATTGCAATTATCGCTCACGTTGACCATGGTAAAACTACTTTGGTTGATCAACTTCTTCGCCAATCAGGTACCATTGTTGATGCTCAAGATCGTGTTATGGATTCTGACTCTATTGAAAAAGAACGCGGAATTACCATTTTGGCAAAAAACACGGGAATCTTGTATAAAGATCACAAAATTAATATCGTTGATACTCCTGGCCACGCAGATTTTGGTGGTGAAGTTGAACGTACGTTGCAGATGGTTGAAGGATTTTTGCTTTTAGTTGACGCTGCAGAAGGTGTGCTTCCTGGTACACGTTTTGTACTTCAAAAAGCATTATCATTGGGTCTTCGGCCTATCGTTGTAATTAATAAAATTGATCGTAAAGATGCAGCAATTGAACAAACAGAACAACAAATTTATGATCTTTTCTTGGATTTGGTAACTGATGATTCACAGCTTGAATTTCCAACATTGTACGGATCATCTCGTCAAGGTTTTATGACAACTGATTTAAAAGTAAAATCAGATACTTTAGTTCCTTTGCTTGATAAAATTATTGAAACAGTTCCTGCGCCAAAACCTGAAGTTGATAGCTTGCAGCTTTTGGTTACCAATTTAGATCACTCAGACTTTTTAGGTTCTTTAGCAGTTGGTCGTATTTTTAGCGGCAGCTTAAAAGTTGGCGATCAAGTTATTTTATGTCGTGATGAAAAAGTTAGTCAGCCAACACGTATTACGAAAATGTGGCAATTTTTAGGTGTTGAGCGTATCGAAGTGCAAGAGTCATCGTACGGTGACATTGTGTGTGTTGCAGGATTTACGACACAACCTGAATTAGGTGTGACATTATGTAATGTTGGTAAACCAGTGCCACATAGCTATGTAAAAGTGGATGAACCAACATTGACCATGTATTTTTCTGTAAACGATTCTCCGTTTAATGGAAAAGAAGGAAAACTTTTAACATCACGTCAAATTCGTGAACGTTTAGAACGTGAGCTTCGCAAAAACGTAGCACTTCGTGTTGAAGATACAGCATCTGCTGAGGTGTTTAAAGTTTCAGGTCGAGGACAATTGCACCTTGGAATTTTGATTGAAAATATGCGCCGTGAAGGCTTTGAATTGCAAGTTTCTGCTCCTGAGGTTATTTACAAAACAGTAAATGGCGAAAAACAAGAACCTTTCGAGTTAGTAACTATTGATGTTGAAGAACAATATCGTGGTTCAGTGATGGATAAAATGGGAACACGTAAAGGTGAACTTGTAAATATGAAACCGTTGCATGATGGTCGTATTCGCATGGAATTTGAAATTCCTTCACAAGGACTCATTGGATTTCGTTCACAATTTTTAGTGGATACTCGTGGAACTGGAATTATGAACATGAGTTTTCTTGGTTATCGACCATGCAAAGGTGAAATGCATCAACGAATCAAAGGTGCATTGATTGCTTTGGAAAACGGACCAGTAACTGCATACGCTTTAGATACTTTGCAAGAACGTGGAATTTTGTTTGTAGCGCCGGGTGATAAAGTTTATGGCGGAATGATCATTGGTGAACATTCACGAGATATGGATCTTGATGTTAACCCATGCAAAACAAAAAAATTAACAAACATGCGTGCATCAGGTACTGATGATGCGGTAAAATTACCACCTGTCAAAACGATGACACTTGAGCAATGTATGGAATGGATTCGTCCTGATGAATTGATTGAAATTACTCCAACTTCAATTCGTTTACGCAAAAAAATATTGCAAGCAAATCGACGATAAAAATAGTTAGTTTTTTAAAAGGTGTTACTTTTTAAGTAGCACCTTTTTTTATTGTTTATAATTGAAAAGTGATTTATAAAGATAATACGTTGTTCCGATGATAAAACCGATGCCAATTGTGCTTAAAAAAATAATAGTTACTTTGCGGCAAGTATGTTCATTGTTTTGTATGTTGGATGTTGACGTTCGTGGTGAAATTAATGATGTTGCAAGATGATGTTCAATTTCAGGAGCGCTTGAAATTGTTGTTCGGTTTGAGTCATGTTGTTGTGATGTGCGTGGTGATGGAGCAACAAGGTAATCATCGTCAACAGGAATTCCTTCAACGGGATTATCGTATGGATTTTCGTGATAACGCGTAGTTCCATAAGCTTGATGAACTTCTTGGCCTAAAAAAGAAACTTCTTGGGGTGGTCGAATTGAATAAATTGAACTTGATTTAAGATTGTTTGAAAAAACAAACAAGAAAAAATAAAGTATAGTTTTTTTCATAATCACCTTTTAAAGGTTTGAAATTAAGAATTTTTATTATTTTTTTCTGCTGTATAATTTTGCGGTGAATTCAATGGTCGATCAAAATGTTGTGAATTGTGGAAGGGCATTGTTGCTAAATGTTGTAATGTAAGTCTCGTGTTATTTTTTTTAATTATTGGAGTAAAAGATTTTGAAGGGATACTTTTTTCAGCATTGAAGCAAATCTGTGATGTAAGACTGAAAAATAAAAAGAAAAATAGATTTTTTTTCATGTGCAAAATCCTATGATTAAAAAGATGACATTGTTTATTTTTTTAAATATAAAAAGTTGATAAAGCAAGATAATTATCATTGTGTAGTAAATTTATATTATCTTGATAGACTTGTTCATTGATTTTTATATGAAATTTTTTATAAAAATACATATTTGTCAGGTATTGATTTTTAGTTCAGTATTTGTTTTTGGATCAGCTTCGCGACAATTTTTTAAGTATTCGTGATGATCGTGGATTAACAAGAATTAGGCAAATCCTTAATCCAAAATTTAACTTGAATCCAAAGGAGAATCAATTGCCTATGCTAAATCGTTGGATTATTCAAAAAGCATCTCGTAGGGTACACTTTAAAACTTATGAATAAGGTGTTGTATGACCTGGTTGAAATGTTTGTGTTGTTTTTGTTCTGTTTTTTCCAAAGAACCAAGTAAAACCGTTGCTGATGAAAAGCCTTTAGTTGTTGAAGAATGTCGACAAAAAAACAAGGAGTTATTTTCGGAAAATGTTAGAAAAGTGCCATCTGTTGATCTTACAACATTTGAAAATATACAAGCATGGTTGGATAAAGTTTGTTTATTGGATAAGCAAAAAGAGCCTGAAACAAAAGATGCTCTTGATTGCGATAGGCTTGAATCTTTAAAAAAATGAAAAATGTAGATCATTTTTGACAAAAAGAGCAATTTGCGGCATATTTAAAGAGTGTTAAATAGGTCATATGTGTCATTCCAGGCATTGACTTTGTTTCTGATAATTAAAAGCAATGACTGGATCTGGAATCCAGGGTTTTAAAAAGATTTTGTCATTTTAAAGGTATCAATTTATGAAAACAGGTATTCATCCAAAAGTTTTTAACGTTGAAGTTAAATGCAGCTGTGGTAATTCATTCCATACTCGTTCAACGAAAAATGAAATTCATCCAACTTTGTGTTCAAGCTGCCATCCGTTCTTTACAGGTCAGCAAAAATTCATTGATACTGCTGGACGTATTGAAAAATTCCAAAAGAAATTCTCAAAATAATCAGGCTTTCCTTACAAACAGGAAAAACTTGTGTTTACGAAATGGGATCAGTTAGAGGCTCTCTATAAAAAATTAGAAGCTCAAATTCTTTCAGGTGATATGCCTGCAAAGGATCGTAGTGAAATTCAACGAAATGCTTCAGTCATTTCTGATATTTTACGTGTTTATCATGAACTTGAATCAACTAAAATAGTTTTGTTTGAGACTCAAAAACAAGCTGAGCAAGAAAAAGATGCTGAGCTTGTTCTTTTGTACAAACAAGAATTGATCGATTTAGCTATCAAAATTACAGCTTTAGAAAAAGAACTTGAAGATTTGATGTATCCACCTGATGAACTTAGTAGTCGTAGTGCATATCTTGAAATTCGTGCAGGCACGGGTGGTCAAGAAGCAGCATTGTTTGCAGGTGATTTATTAAAAATGTATCTTTTGTATGCGCAAAAACGACATTGGAAAACAAGCATTGTAAGCGAAAGTTCAACTGATCTTGGTGGACTTAAAGAAGTGATTGTACACATTGTTGGCAAATCGGTGTATGGATTGTTAAAACTTGAATCGGGTGTGCATCGTGTGCAACGAGTACCAGCAACAGAAACTGCTGGACGTGTGCATACATCAACAGCAACGGTTGCAGTACTTCCTGAAGCAGAAGATGTGGACGTACAAATTAATGAAGCTGATTTACGAATTGATGTATATCGATCTGGTGGAGCAGGTGGTCAACACGTGAACACAACTGATTCTGCAGTGCGTGTGACGCATATTCCAACGGGTGTTGTGGTTGCCTGTCAAGAAGAAAGATCTCAGCATAAAAATAAAGCAAAAGCTTTAAAAATGCTTAAATCAAGAATTTTGGCACATGCTCAAGAAGTCCAACGTAGTCAACAAGCTCAATCGCGTAAAGAGCAAATTGGAACTGGTGAGCGTTCTGAAAAAATTCGTACGTATAATTATCCTCAAAATCGTGTGACTGATCATCAAGTTGAACAATCATGGCAATCGTTAGAATTTATCATGCAAGGTGATATGGACAATATTGTGCAAGCTCTTCAAGATAAATCGCGGATTGATCGTCGATTGCTGCCTGTTTTAGAAAGTTTATAATTGTAAATGTTTTGTAGGTATGTTTAGGGGTGTTTTTATGTTTATAGGTTCAAAACAATTATTGATCGTATTACTTTTGTCTGAAGGTTTTATTTTTGCTATGGATAAAACACGAAAACAAAAAAATAAAGAACAAAAAAATGATACTAGGTTCTGTGAACCAAATTATCTGAGCCATATCAACATTCCTACAAAATAAACAAAAGATAGAAAACTGTTAGCGCATTTATCGAATCGAGAAAAAATGCGACGAAAATGTTTTATTTTACTAAA